>JAKAJJ010000040.1 GCA_021813835.1 bacterium
ATCTCCCACGGCGAAGCGGCGGCGAAGATCGGCAAAAGCCGCGAGTACGTGTCGAATTCGCTCCGCCTCCTCTCCCTGCCCGAGCACATGCAGAGCGCCATCGTCGGGAAAGAGATAAGCGAGGGCCACGCCCGGACCCTGCTTGCCTTGAACGACCGCCCCGAAGAGCGCGAAACCCTCTTCAAAGAAATAATCCTGAAGCGCCTGCCCGTGCGCGCCGCCGAGCGCATCGCGCGCTCCATCGCGCAGGAACGGGTGCGCAAGTACCACCGCAAAACTCCCGAAATGGCGGAACTCGAAAAGTCCCTCACCGAAGCGCTCGGGACGCGCGTCATCATCGAAGCCGGCGTCGAAGGCGGCCGGCTCCTCATCGACTTCTTCTCGCCGGACGATCTCTCGCAGCTCGTCGCCGCGCTCGCCGCGCGCGGTAACGGCGCGGGCGCTTCCGAAGCGACCGCGCCGGCCGCCTATCCGAATACGACCCAGCTCTCCGACGATCCGGTGCCGCCCCCCGCCCCCGAGGAACCGCCCGACGACGACCTGTATTCGGTCAGCGCCTTCACCGTCTAGCGGGCCCTCATCCGCCGGCGCTGCCGGGAAAGTTCCCCGAGGCCGAGCGCCGCGCGAATTTGCTTGCGCGCCAAGGACGTCTTCGCGTATTCAAGCCACTTCGACGACGGATGCGCCGATTCGCGCCGCAGTATTTCCACGACGTCGCCGTTGCTGAGCGCGGTATCGAAGGAGACCAGCTTGCCGTTCACCTTCGCGCCCTGCAGGTGGTTCCCGAGGTCGGTATGTATCGCGTAGGCGAAATCGATCGGGGTCGAGGCGGCCGGGAGGTCGACGACGTCGCCCTGCGGCGTGAACACGAAGACGCGGTGCGAGAAAAAATCCTCCTTGAGCCCCTCGACGAATTCCTCGGAGCCCGCGACCTCGCTGTGCGCCTCGACGAGTTCGGCGAGCCACGGCGGCACGGGAGCGGCGTCCTTCGTCCTGCCGGCGCCTTTCGACACCTTCATCAGCGACGGGATGAGCGAGCGTATCCAGGAGAACGAGAGCGACGAGAACCGCCTCTTCTGGGCGTCTTTTTCCAGTTTTTCGATCCCTTTCCCGAGCTGCTTGTAGGACATATGCGACGCGATGCCGAATTGCGCGCGCCGGTGCATCTCCTCGGTGCGGATCTGGATCTCGACGATGCCCGCCTCGGGAGTCACGACCGTCGTGTGGAGCGACTGGTAGCCGTTGGGCTTCGGAAACGAGATGTAATCCTTGAATTCGCCCGGCAGGGGCTTGTAGAGGGCGTGCGCGGCGCCGAGCGCGGCATAGCAGTCCGCGATAGCCGGAACGATGATGCGCAGGGCGGCGATGTCATGGATGCGGGTGATGTCGTCGTCCTTGCGCTTCAGCTTCTGGTGCAAGCTCCACAGCCCTTTGATGCGGATGTCGGTCCGGAACGCGGCGAGGCCCTTTTTCGCGAGCTCGCGCTGGAGCTCCTTCTGGACGCTCGCGAGCCCCGTTTCGGTCTCTTTCGTCTTCAGTTTGCGCAATTCGGCGGTGTGCGCCGCGGCGTCCGGATCGACGAACGGGAACGCGAGATCCTCGAGATCGCTCTTCATCTTGCCCATCCCGAGGCGGTCGGCGATGGGAGCGTAGATCTCGAGCGTCTCGAGCGCGATGCGCCGGCGCTTGTGCGCGGGCACGTGCTCGAGGGTCTGCATATTGTGGTAGCGGTCCGCGAGCTTCACGATGAGCACCCGGATGTCGCTCGCGGTGGCGATGAGGAGCCGGCGGAGCGATTCGGCGTGGCGCTCGGCGCCGCGGTACTTGTGCGTGCCGAGCTTCGTCACGCCGTCGACGATGAACAGGAGCTCTTTCCCGAACTCCTTCTCGACTTCTTCGCGCGGGATGCAGCCGTCCTCGACGGCGTCGTGGAGGAGGCCGGCGGCCACCGTCGTCGCGTCCATCCCGTACTCCGCGAGCACTTTCGCGACCGCGGACGGATGGACGAAATAGGGCTCGCCCGAGTAGCGCGTGTGCGCCGCGTGCGCTTTCTTCGAGAATTCGTAGGCCTTTTCGACGAATGCGCTTTCCTCGGCGGACGGCGCCGTCATCGTACCGACGATGTCCTTGGCCGTCGTCATAGGCGTCCACTATACGCCCGGCCCGTCATTTCAGATAGTCCGCGGCGATCTCCGGCGTAAGCGCCCCGGGCGCGGGCGCCTCGGGCAGGTAGATGCGCCGCAGCCCTTTCTTCAAAAAATACCCCTGCTTCGATTTGTAGAGCGTGAGCGGCTTGCCGGTTTTCGGATGCGCGCCGAGCTCGCGGACGACCTCGACGCCCTTGGGCGGCCGCTTCGGCTCCGCGAGGAGCGCGAGCGCCTCGTCGAGCGTGATCGTGTACGGGTCGCCCTTCTTGAGGGAGCGGAATTCGCCGTCGCTGCCGACGTAGGGCCCGAAGCGGCCCGTCGACGCGATGACGGGCTTGCCGGTCGAGGGGTGCGCGCCGAGCTCCCGCGGCAGGGACAGGTACGTCACCGCGTCGGCGAGCGTTACGCGCGCCGGGTCGACGCCCGGCGGGATGCTCGCGCGCTTCGCCGCCTTCTTCGGGCGGCCGCGCTTCTTCGGAGCGCTCGCCGCGGCCTCCGGAAGCTCCATCTCGACGTAGGGCCCGAAGCGCCCGTTCTTCACGTAGATCGGCGCGCCGGTCTCGGGGTGCGCGCCGAGCGGCTCGTCGTTCTTGAGTTCCGCGCCCGCTTCCGTCCGCGCCCCGAGGCAGTCGGGATAGCGCTTGCAGCTCATGAAGACGCCGCCGCGGCCGAGCTTGTACTCCATCGGGCCTCCGCACGCGGGGCAGGGAAATTCTTTCGGCGCGTCGCCGAGAGAGGTCGCCTTCGGGAGCTTGTCTTTGGCGCGGACGGCCTTTTCGAAGGGCGCGTAGAAGTCCGCGAGCGTCTCCGTGTACCCGCGCTCGCCGCGCGCGATCTCGTCGAGCTCGTTCTCCATTTCCGCGGTGAACGTGTCGCTCACATAGGTCGGGAAATGCTCCTCGAGCCAGCCGGAAACGACCATCCCGGTCGCCGTCGGCCGGAGCGCGCGGCCCGTCTTTTCGACGTAGCCGCGGTCCTGGATGGTTTTCATAATGGAGGCGTACGTCGAGGGCCGGCCGATGCCGCGCCTCTCGAGCTCCTTGACGAGGCCCGCTTCGGTATAGCGGTTCGGCGGTTCGGTCTGCTTTTCCTCGGCGAGGAGGGAAAGGAGGGCGAGCGCGTCGCCCCGGGCGACCTTCGGCAGCTCGACGTCCTCGCCGCGCGCGGCCCCGTCGAGCGCGAGCCACCCGGGGAAGAGCGTGCGCGAGCCGCTCGCGGCGAACGCGGGGATGCCCGCATCGGCTTTCGCCTCGATGCTCGTGCGCAGGACGCGCGCCGCGGCCATCTGCGAAGCGAGCGCGCGCACGCGGATGAGTCCGTAGAGCCGCTCCTCGTCGGACGCCGCGCCCGCCGCACGGGCGCGGCTCGGGTCGGTCGGCCGGATGGCCTCGTGCGCTTCCTGCGCGTTCTTGCTCGCGGTCTTGTAGGCGCGCACGCGCACGTAGTCCTTTCCGAATTCCTTTTCCACGACGTTCGCCATCTTCGCCACGGCCTCCTGCGCGAGATGCACCGAGTCGGTGCGCATATAGGTGATGTGGCCGGCTTCGTACAGTTTCTGCGCGGCGCGCATCGTGCGCGACGGCGCGAAGCCGAGGCGGGTGGATGCCGCCTGCTGCAGGGTCGAGGTGGTGAACGGCGGGCGCGGGTTGCGCTCCTCCGCTTTTTCGGACACGTCGGCGACCTTCCAAGCCGCCGTGCGCCCGAGACGCACGATGCGCTCGGCCTCTTCTCGGGTCGCGGGTTCTTCCGTACAGGCGGCCTTCAGCTCGCCCGCCCCCGCCTTGAAAAGCGCCTCGAGGAGGAAATACGTTTCCGGGACGAAAGCCGTGATCTCGCGCTCGCGCTCCGCGAGGATGCGCAGCGCGGGCGATTGCACCCGGCCTGCAGACAATCCATATCTCACTTTTTTCCAAATCAAGCCAGACAGGTCGTAACCCACGATGCGGTCGAGGACGCGGCGCGCTTCCTGCGCGCGCCGCAGGTGCTCGTCGATGCCGCGCGGGTGGGCGAGCGCCTCGTCGATGGCGCTTTTGGTTATTTCGTGGAACACGACGCGCTTCGGGTTCGTGAGGCCGGCGGCTTCCTTGATGTGCCAGGCGATGGCCTCGCCCTCGCGGTCCGGGTCGGTCGCGAGGTATACCGCGCCGGCGGTCTTCGCGGCGCGCTTTATTTTCTCGATGATCTCGCGCTTCTCGGCGGGCACCACGTAGCGCGGCACGAAGCCGTCCTCGATATCGACGGCGTCGCGGTTGCTTTTGGGCAGGTCGCGGACGTGCCCCACCGAGGCGAGGACGTGGTAGTCCTTGCCCAGATAATGCCCGATGGTTCTCGCCTTGGTCGGCGATTCGACGATAAGCAGTTTCGCGCTCACGCTTCACTCATAACGCGCGTACCTATCTGCGGTCAAGCGATGTCGACGCGTATCGGGTGGTGGTCGGAGCCGAAGCGCGCGGGAATGACCTCCGCATTCCGTATCGAGAACGAGCGCGAGACGAGGATGTGATCGAGCTGGGAACGCGAGAGCGCGTGCGTGCGGCTCCCGCGCAGCGGATTCTCGAGTCCGTGCTCGACGAAGCGCGCTTCGATGCGCGTGCGCTCGCGGCGGGCGAGCGCGGCGTCGGACACGCGGCCGCCGAGGAGCCAATTCAATGGCGTGATATGCGGCGCTTCGAGGATGTTGAAATCGCCGCAGACGACGATCGGCTTCGCGCCGCCGCGCTCCGCAAGCGCCGCTTCGAACTCCTCGGCCCGAATGCGCGGGTGGGCGAGGACGAGGTGGAGGTTGAAAACGCGCACGAGCCCTGCCGGCGTCTCGATATCGGCGAAGAACCCGCCGCGCTCCGCTATTTTCGAAAAATGAAAGGGGCGCATCATACGCACGAAGAAGCGGGTCCGCAGGGGCAGGGTCGGCCAGTAGTCGGGGAAGGTAACGCGCCCTTCGCCGCGGATCGGGTAGCGCGAGAGGATGACGAGGTGATTGCGCGTCGGTTCCTTGAAGAGCCGGACGACGTCAGTGGTATGCGCTACGGATACGGGAAGGGTTTTCAGGCGCTCGAGGAAAGAGTCGGGCACCTCCTGCAGGCAGAAAACGTCGAAAGCGCTCTCCGCGATGAACGAAAACGCGCGCTCCGGCTCGGCGTTGCGGAAAAACATATTCCAGGAATAGATGGTCATGCGAGGTTACGCGCGGCGCCATGCCCCGAACTCTTCTTTCGCGAGGCCCCGCAGCTCGAGCGTGGCGAGCGCGGTGAGGGTTTCGCCCGCGAGCGCCCCGGACGCGCGCAGGAGCTCGTCGCGCGTCCGGGGCGTCCCGAGGAGCTCCCAG
>JAKAJJ010000041.1 GCA_021813835.1 bacterium
TCGACTCGGCGGTGCTTTCGGTCCGTTCGATCTCGCGCAAGAATTTCAGGACGCGCGCGGAGGAGCGGCGGTTTTTCTCCCTCCTCCGCGCCGGTTTCGCGCACAAGCGCAAATTCGTGCGGAAAAACCTCGCCGACGCGGGACTCCCCGCGGGGGACATTCCGGGGAAAGCGCGCGCCGAAGATCTCCCGCTCTCCGCCTGGCTCGCGCTTGCGCGGCCGCCCGCCGCCGCGCGCCGAATGTCCCCAAAATAAGGGCGGAACAGCCGGGAGCGGGCCCGCCCGCGGGGTATACTTTTTAGGTACTATGGGGAGAACTCTCGGAAATTGGCGCGTGCTCGCCGCGGCGCTTTTCTCGGCAACGCTCGTCGCGGGCGCGTACCTCCTCGCCCGCGGCGTTCCGGCTCCGCCCTCCGCGGAGGCCTCGACGGAAACCGCTCTTCTCGCGGCGCTCGCGACGCGGGACTCAAGCGGCGACGGCCTCCCCGATTGGGAGAAGGCGCTCTACGGCATCCCGCTCGACGCCACGACCACCGACTACTTCCGCCTCGGGATGACCGACGGGGAGGCCGTCGCGCGTGGGCTCATCGTTCCGAAAGCGATCGCCGACGTGCCGACCGCGGCGGCGACGGGAACGCCCGTCGCGCTCCCGGGCGTTCCCGCGCCTGCGGGAAGCGGCACGCTGACAGATACCTTCGCGAAAAATTTCTTTACGCTCTATCTTGCGGCGAAGCAGGCGAACGGCGGCGCGGCCCTCTCGCGGGCGCAGCTCTCGGCGGTGGCGGATAATGCCCTGAACGGTCTTGCCTCGAGCGTCATGCCGGCGCCCGACTTCAAGTCCGCCGCCGACCTCGCGGTATCCGGCACGGGCGCCGCGGCGCTCGAGAGCTACGCGGCGCTCGCCGAGAACGTGATGCGCGCCCAGGGCGCGAACCTGCCGAAGAGCGAGCTCGAGTACCTGCAGGATGCCGTGAACGGCGACGCGGGGGCGGTCGGGAATATCGAGAAGCTCGCGAAAGCGTATCGCGATACGGCTGCCGGAATCGCGGCGCTTCCCGCACCCGCGGAACTTTCCGCGCCGGTCCTCGCGCTCGTGAACGCGATGGCGCGCATCGGGGAAGCGGCGAGCGATTTCGCGCGGGAGGAAGCCGATCCCGTCGCCGCGATGCTTGCGCTCAAGCAGTACCCCGGTGCCGTCCGCGCGCTCGCCAATGCGTTTCAGGAGATCCACAACGCCTACGCCTCCGAAGACGCCGCGCCTCCGGAAGGAGCGGCGGGATACTTCTTCGTGAACGTCGCCACGGGCATTTACGCGACGAGCACGGCGTTATGAAACGAACCTTCCTCGCCATTCTCCTTCTACTCGTTTTCATGCCAGTGTTGCTCGTGTCGATACCGCGTCCGGCACATGCCATCGTTGTCTTCGACCCAAGCAATTTTGTAAAAAATACGATCACCGCGGCTATGAGCGGCATTATCCAGAGCGCGACCAACAGCTTGTCCGTAAAGGAGTACGTGCTCGATCCGATCGCATGGGCGCTCTCCCAGAGGATGATCCAATCCGTCACGGGCAGCGTGGTGAATTTCGTGAACGGCCAGGGCAACGGCGCCGGCGCGCCGCAGTTCGTCCAGAACCTGCCCGCCTACCTGCAGAACGTCGGCGACAACCAGGCATTCGCGTTCTTCTCGCAGTTCGCGAGCAACTCCAATTCGCCCTTCGCCGGCGCCATCGTTTCCTCGCTCCGGACCAACTACCTCCGGCAGACGAGCGTCGCCGGATTCTTCGCGGCGAACCAGTGCACGCTCGCGCAGTACTCGCCGAACCCGAACGCGTTCCTCGCCGGCGACTGGTCGCAGGGCGGCGCGGGCGCATGGTTCGCGCTCACGACGCAGGACCAGAACAATCCGTACACGCTCTACCAGAACGCGAACAGGGAGGCCGGTTCGCTCGTCACGAACGCGCAGGCGGCGCAGCAAGCGCAGCTCAACTGGGGGCAGGGATTCCAGTCCTGGTGCGGTTCCGGCACGCCCGCGGCATCATCGGGCGTCGCGCCGGTGCAGTGCCTGAACAGCGACGGGACGCACGGAACGATCCAGACCCCCGGCGCGGTCATCGTGGCGAATTTGAACCATTCCATCGCCGCCGGCCTCGACAAGCTCGTCGCCGCCGACGAGATCAGCGAAGTCGTCGGCCAGCTCGCCGCGAATCTGGTCTCGAACGCCCTCGGCGGCGCGTCGGGCGGCCTCTTCGGACTTTCCCAGGGCGGCTCGTCCTCCTATGTGAGCCAGTACCAAGGCGCGGCCACGGCGGGGACGAACGGGCAGGCGCCCGGGGCGGGTGCCGCCGCCGTCGCCCAAACCGCGTTGAACAGCGTCGCCGCCTACGACGCCGTATGGAACGCCATCATCGGCGCGGCTGACACCGCCTCGACCAGCATGAACAACGTCATACAGACCTGCCCCGCCGAAGCAAGTGCCGCGCAGGCGGCGATCACCGGGCAGGTCGCACCCATGATCCAGCAGGCGCAATCGGCCATCGCGTCGGCGCAGGCAACCCAGACGCTCGCCCTCAAAGTGCAGGCGGAAGCGTCGTCGAACGATACGGCTACCTTGAACGCGCTTCTCGCGGACGCGCAGACGCTCGCGACGATGCCGCCCTCGGCGGCGGACGTCGCCACGGCGCAGTCGAACCAGCAGGCCCAGATAGACCAGATGAATTCCGTCACCCAGAACGCAGCGTCGCTCCAGTCGGCGTGCGCGTCGGCGGCCAGTTCCGTCTATAGCTACTAATATGCCGCGCCGCCTCGCCATCCCGCTCGCCCTTCTCGCGCTTACCGTCGGCGCCGCGGGCGCGTTTGCGCCCGCGGCGCACGCGCAGGAAGTTTCCTGTTCGCCTGCCTGCGGACAGGGCTACACCTGCGACTCTTCGCAGGGCGTGTGCGTCCCTTCCTCGTCGTTGCCGAACGTCGTTACGGTAAACCCCTCCGCCGGCGCCGGCCAGCCGACGCAGATTCTCTCCAACCCCGTTTCCGGCTCCGTTTTCGGCGACATTATGGCGTGGATCGCGAAATTGTTCGCGTGGCTCCTCGGCGTCGCGGCCATCACGCTCGACAATGCCGTGTACTACACCGTCGTCACGATGGGGAACTACATACACAACCTCTCCGCCGTCGGCGTCGCGTGGCGCATCCTGCGCGACATCGGCAACATCGTGCTCATCTTCGGCTTTCTCGCCATCGGCGTCACGACCATCTTGAACGTGAACTGGTACGGCGGCGGGACGAAGATGCTGCCGAAGCTCCTCCTCGCTGCGGTGTTCCTGAACTTCTCCCTCTTCATCACCGAGGCGGTCATCGATGCCGGCAACCTCTTCGCGACCGAGTTCTACACGCAAATCAACGGCGGGAATCCGGCTACCCCGACCGGGTATTTCGGAGCGGACCAGATCGCGCGCGAGGGCATCTCGAACAAGATAATGGCGAACCTCGGCCTGCAGACCATCTACGGCGACGCGGTGACGAACAATCCGGACGCGCTCACGGCGAGCAATTCCTGGCTCATCGGCTTTATGGCCATCCTGCTCTTCATGGTCGCGGCGTTCGTGATGTTCTCGCTCGCCTTCATACTCATCGCCCGCTTCGTGGTTCTTGTCTTCCTCATCATCGTCGCGCCCATCGGATTCGCCGGCTGGGCGGTGCCGAAGCTCTCGAATGTCGCGAATCTGTGGTGGGGCCAGCTTTTCGAGCAGACCATCACGGCGCCGGTCCTGCTCCTCCTGCTCTACGTCGCTCTCGCCATCATCACCGACGCGAATTTCCTCACGGGCTTCTGCGTCTCCGGCACCTCCGGCTCCGTCTGCGGCCCGGACAGCTGGCTCGGATTCTTTAATCAAGGGAATCTCGCCAACTTCGCGGGCCTCCTATTGACCTTCCTCGTCGCGATGGGGCTCCTCCTCGTGGTCGTCGTCATCGCGAAGAAGATGTCCGCCTTCGGCGCCGGCTGGGCGATGAAATGGGGCGGCGCCGCCTCCTTCGGCCTCACGGCGTGGGGCGGCCGGCATACTCTCGGATGGGTATCTCAACGGGCTTCTGATAAATTCAGCAAATCCCGTCTCGCGCGCGTTCCTATTGTCGGCACATCGATTTCGCGTTCGCTTCAGTATGGCGGCAAAGCAAGCTTTGATGTACGCAGTACGAGCGCACTGAAAAATATTCCAGGCGGGGGAATCGCGGCCGGTATTCCTGCAAAAGGCGGGTATGCCGGCGAAGAGAAGAAAGCGATTGAGGCGCGCGAGAAGTATGCAAAGTCACTCGAACTCAGTACGGGTGAAGAAGCACGAGCAAAAGCGGCCCGCAAAGAATTCGAGGTATGGAGAGACTCTCTCTCGGAAGAGGAACGCAAGAGAAGAAAAGATGAAGTTGGGAGGAGGGAAGAGGGAGTAATCGAACTTGAGAAGAAAGCGCAACTTGCGTATGCGGGACGCCTTGCCTGGGGTCCGCTCGGCTGGTTCAACAGGAACAAAGTTGCCGCCAAAAAGATTGAGAAAGAAGCGAAGAAAGCGAAAAACCAGAAAGCACTGGATGCTCTCCAGGCAGCCATTGAAAATGAAGAAAAGGAAAAAGGAACAACCGCCGCGGGCGCTTCCGAGGGAGTCCCACAAACAACTCAGCCTGGAGGAGGATCGAAGGCGTAAATCACCGCTATGGATCAAATTCAAAATGAAACGCAACAGGATGAGCCGACTTTCGAGAAAAGCGTCAAGACAGTGATGGAAGAATTGCCTCCTCCTATTCGTTCGTACGTAGCCCAAAGGAAATATTCCGTCGTTGCCAAGCAACTGATGGAAAGATACGGACTGCATATCGATCAGGCGGCAATCCTTGAACGCGAGATCCTTCTACTTCTCATCGGCGCGGAAAGTCCGGGCGATTTTTCAGATGCGCTCACGCAAGAAATTGGACTCGAACGATCATCTGCCGCCGGAATCATAAAGGATGTGGATGAACGGATATTCGTTCCTTTGCAGGGAGAAATGCGCCGCGGCGCGGAGCTCGCGGCGCAAGCTCCGCGCCCTCAAGCGCCAACGCAGGCGCAAAGGCCCGCGGTTTCCCCGCCGCCTGCGGTTCCTTCCGCAAGCGCTCCCGCTGTTCGCCCATCCGCTTCTGCGCTCCTGCCCCGGAGCGTAGCGCCCCTGCCGCCGAAGGGCGCGATGCCGCGGCCGCAGTGGTCGGCCGCGCGCATCCCGTCCGTCTCCCTGCCGAACGATCGCCTGCTCGAAGACCATGAAGAGCCGCACATCGAGTTCGCGCAGGATTCGCGGCCGCCGATACCG
>JAKAJJ010000003.1 GCA_021813835.1 bacterium
GAGGCCATCTAAAAACTCATTTCCGGCATCGTGAAAGCTTTTTTGCATAGCAACGAATGAGTGCGACGGACACAAGCCCTTCATACTGCGCCCGGGTGTGCTCCCAGAGGTAATCGAGCCGTCGTTGCTGATCAAGGCATGCAATGGAGCGCTCCACCTTCCAGCGACAGGGTGCATACCTGCGCTCAGCCCGATCATCCCAGAGGCGGGGTGGCTTGTGGCGATTGGCGAAGCCGCGATGATCAACTGCGGATTTGATGCCTCGCCTGCGCAACTCGCTTCTGAACTCCGCGCTGTCATAGCCCTTGTCCGCCCGAAGCCGCTTCGGTCTGCGGCGTCGGGTGCCAACAACAAGCGCATCGATGGTCGGCAGCGCCGAATCAATGTCCGCCACGTTCGCTTTCGTGGTGAGTACGGCAAGCGGCAGACCGTTGCCGTCTATTAAAATGCTCCGTTTTAAGCCGTTTTTCTTCTTGAATCCCGAGTATCCAACCTGATCGTGACCCCCTTTTTATTCTGTCGAACAGAAGCATCGAGATACGCATTCTGCCAGTTGATCTTGCGGCGGCGGTTCAGTTCCATGAGCAGAATGCCGGCCATGGCCGCCCATCGGCCTTCTCGGTGCCACGAAGTGAAGCGATACCAGCACGTTTTGCCGGAGCCATAGCGCTCGGGTGGGATATCCTCCCAGCGGCAGCCGGTGGAGAGGACATAGAGGATGCCGTTCATCGTTTTGCGGTCATCGGAACGAGGCCTGCCGGTTCGCGCGGGCACCGGCATAAGCGGAGCGAGGAGGGACCATTCCTTGTCTGAAAGGTCTGACGGGAGCGGTTTGAGAGAAGACATGAGCAAAAGTGAGGCGGATAATGCCCCTGCTCCTTGGAACTATTTTAGCATGAAAAGAGAGTTTTTAGATGGCCTCCGTAAAACCTTCCGGCGGCAAGGCTCTGGAATTTTGGTCGACAGCAAACTCAACTCCGTGTTTTGCGAGCACTATTCGCTCAATCTCGATAGCAACATAACTCGGATCAATATTTTGTGCGCTGAATCTGTCCTGTACAGCTTCTTGCACTGCACTTCGCTCTTCTGACCGAGATTCATGAGGCGTTAGGAGCAAGCCCAAGACGCGAGCTGCCTTCCATTGCCGTCGGCGTATCGATGTACTGCGTTGACCACAGCGGGCAGCATGTATCTCTCGTCGCTTTCATGCTTCATATGCCCAACGGCTTCGTAAGCCATCTTTAGCAACGGCTCTTTATCCTCGGGTCGCGGAACTTGCGCGTCTCCGACAAAGCCACCGATATATACTCGGTCGCCGTCGACGTTACGATTGCGGATCGGGATATTTCTCGCGATCGCATTTATGCGATCGAGAAAATCTCGGAATTGGTCAAATGATATTTGTTGTACCTTTTCCGGGTGTTGTTGCAAATCATCAAAGAAATCGTAAGCGCCCGATCTATTCAGAAATGCGTCTACTTTCGCTCCGCTAGCTTCGCGAACCGCTTCCGAACCCTGTCTCATATCTCAATCTTAGCAGATTTACCTGCCACGAACTTAGACCCTCCGCAGCGCATCGTCGGGCTATGCGTCCGCATACCTCCGATACTAAATACTTCGGGCGGAGGAGGTGAGATTCGAACTCACGGTGCCTTGCGGCACGCCTGTTTTCAAGACAGGTGCACTAGACCGCTATGCGACTCCTCCCGGACTTACCGCGCCGATGATGAATGATTCGTCGGCGCGTGCTCGTGCGCGTCCTTGGGGCGGAACCAGATGAGGTAGATGATCTCGAGGATGCCGAGCGTGTTCACGACGAGGAGCGCGACGAACCACCATTTCTGGCTTCCGCGCGCGGCGTACCAGAGCGAGAATCCCTTGAGGACGACGGTCCAGAGGAGCGCGACGAGGATGAGCGGCACGAAGATGCTGCCGGGGCCGGCGGCGAGCGGCGAGTAGAACAGGGAATAAGCGTGCATATGCGCCGAGCATACCATACACTTGCCCTATGCGGTATCTCGGCGTCGACTTCGGCACGAAGAAAGTCGGCCTCGCGCTCTCCGACGAGGCGGGCATGATGGGTTTCCCGCATAAAGTCGTGCCCGCCTCGCCGCGGCTTGCCGGCGAGCTCTGCGCGCTCATCGCCGCGGAGAACATCGGCGCGGTCGTCATCGGGGAATCGAGGAACCTCGCGGGCGGCGATAATCCGATCGCCGCCGCCGCCCGCGCGCTCGGCGACGACCTCGCCCTGCGCGCGGGCGTGCCGGTCTTCTACGAGCCGGAAGCGTTTACGACCGCGCAGGCGCGGCGCGCGCCGAGCAAGGAAGGGAAAACGCGCGCGCCGAAAGGGAGCGCTCCCGTCGACGCCTCGGCCGCGGCCCTTATCCTGACAAGCTATCTTTCCCGTCATTCATAATGAATAAACCCCGCATTTCCCTCGACGAGTTCTCGAAGATAGACGTGTCCGTCGGCACGGTCAGAAGCGCCGAGCGCGTGCCGGACACCGACAAGCTCCTGCGGCTCCTCGTTGATTTCGGGGAAGAGGCCGGTCCGCGGCAGATCATTTCGGGCATCGCCGCGTACGTGCCGGAACCCGAAACGCTCGTCGGCCGCCAGCTCGCATTCGTGACGAACCTCGAGCCGCGCGCGATACGCGGACTCGAATCGAACGGAATGCTCTTCGCCGTCGGATCGGGAGAGGCCTTCGCGTTTCTTTCGCCCGACCGCGCCGTGCCGCCCGGCACCGCCGCGCATTAGCGCCCCCGCGCTGCGGTATACTTCCCGCATATGTCCTTCGCGTTCGGCGAGCGATTGCGTGCCGCGTTTGCGCCCCCGCGCTATCTCGCGCTTCCCCTGTCGGGCATCGACCTTTCGACAAGCGGCGTCAAGACCGTGCGTCTCGCCGAAAGCGCCCACGGCCTCATCCTCGCCGGATACGCGCAGGTGTGGCTGCCCTCCGGCGCGTTTTCCGACGGCGAGATCGTCGACCGCAAAGCGGTCGTCGCCGCGCTCGCGGAGGCCGCGAGAATTTCCGGCATCTTCACCGCGAACGCCGCCCTTCCGGAATCAAAGTCGTACCTCTTCGAGACCGCGGCGCCGGGCGCCGGGAAGGACGCCTGGCGCCTTTCGGTCGAACAGCATCTCGACGAATTCGTGCCGCTCGCGCCGCCCGAGACCGCGTTCGACATCGTCGGGGTAGGGAAGAACGCGGCAGGCGACACGCTCCTCGCGGGCATCGGGTTCGCGCGGCGCATCGTCGACGACACGGTTTCCGCCTATGACGAAGCCGGCATCCGCGTGCGGGCGCTTGAGGGCGAGACCTTCGCGATGGCGCGCGCGCTTTTGCCGCGCGGGGACGATTCCACCGTCCTCATCATCGACGTCGGCAAGACGACGACGAAAATCGCCGTCGTCGCGAAGCGCGTTCCGCGCTTCGCGACGACCATCGGCATCGGCGGCCATGCGCTCACGCTCGCGGTGCAGAAGCACTTCGGCGTGAGTGAAGCCGAGGCCCGCACGGTGAAAGCCGAACGCGGCATCGTGCCGAGCGCCGGCAACGAGGATTACCTTGCGGCCATGCTGTCGACCGTGTCCGCCATCCGCGACGAGATTTCCCGCCGCCTCGAGTACTGGCAGAGCAAAGCCGCGCTCTCCTCGGAGCATGAGCCGGTATCGCGCGCCATCCTCGCGGGCGGCAACGCCTCGGTGCGCGGGCTCCCCGAGTACCTCGAGGGAGCGTTCAAGGTCCCCGTCGCTACGGGCGACGTCTTCACGAACCTCGCGCCGCGCGATACCTGGCTCCCGTCCCTCGACTACACCGAGTCGCTCGCGTACGCGACGGCCATCGGCCTCGCGCTCTACGACGACACCCAACCGTATGTATAACGAGCGCACCAATCTCCTGCCCGCGAGCCGCCAGCGCGCCGTTCTCCGCAATTATTTCCTGCGCCTCGGCGTCGTCACGGCCGTGCTTGTCGCCGCCCTTCTCTTCGCGGCCGCGGCGCTCCTCCTCCCGACCTACGTGTACCTATCGGCGAGCGAAAAGGCGAAGCAAGCGCATCTCGCGAGCATCGAATCCGCCCTTTCCTCCGCCGACGAATCCGCCCTTTCCTCGCGCCTCATCGCGCTCTCGAACGATGCAGCCGTCCTTACGGCGCTCCAGGATGCGCCGTCCGCGAGCGCGACGGTCCGCGCCCTCCTGGGCATCCTCCGTCCCGGCGTAACGCTCTCGAGCATCACGTATGCGTCGCCTTCCGGCGCGGCGCGGGGAACGCTCGCGGTCTCCGGGATCGCGGCGACGCGCGATGCGCTGCGCAGTTATCAGCTCGCGCTCCAGAACGCCCCGTTCGCCGCGAATGCGGACTTGCCGGTTTCCGCATACGCGAAAGACAGCGATATTCCTTTCACGATCACCGTAACGCTCGCGCCATGAAATCCCCCCTCTCCCACCTGCTCGCCGCGCTCGCCGTATGCGCCGTCATCCTCGCCGGCTACGGGGCGGCGTATGCCGCCGTCGCCGCGGAAAGCGCCTCCGTCGCGGCGCTCGAGAGCCAGATCGGCGCGGCGACGGCGACGGCGAACCGCATCGCCTCCGCGCGCGCGGCGCTCGCCGAGATCGCGGGCGACGAGGCCGCCGTGCAGGCGTACTTCGTTCCCGAGTCCGCCATCGTCGCGTTCATTAACGCCCTCGAGGAGCGCGGCCGCGCGCAAGGGGCCAGCGTGAGCGTCGCGTCCGTTTCGGCGCAGACCGTGAAGGCGCATCCCATGCTCGCGCTCGCGCTCACCGTGACGGGCACCTTCGGCGCGGTGATGCGCACGGTCGGCTCCGTCGAGTATGCGCCGTATGATCTCGCCATCTCGACGCTCTCCGTCGGGCAGGACGCGAAGAGCGGCTGGCGCGCCGATCTGACGCTCTCCGTCGGTTCGGCGCTGTCCGCCGCGACGACGACGCTCGCGGCGCCGGGAGCCGTAGCGCCCGCCCGCTGAATGCGTATGACCCTTCCTCCCCTCACCTCCCTCGCGAAGCGATTGAGGTACGGCGCGTCCATCGACCCCGTCCGCGACTGGCTCGTCCTCCTCATTGTTGCGGCTCTGGCGTTCATCGGCATCGTCGCGTGGAATATCTGGGCGTTCGATACCGTCGCGGGCGGAGGTACCATCGGTTCTCCGGCTCCCGTCGCGCCGCCCGCCTTCAGCCAATCCTCGCTTGACACCATCCGCGCCATCTTTGCGAGCCGCGCGGCGGAGGAAGCGAAATACGCGGACGGCACGTATTCTTTCGCGGATCCCTCGCACTAGCCGGAGGAACCGCGCCAAGCGCAGCGAAGCGAAAACAACGGCTCGCATCCGAGCCCGCTTGGTAGTAGGGTGGGGAAGTTCGCCCCCGTAGCTCAATGGACAGAGCCGCGGACTTCTAAGCCGCTGATGTGGGTTCGATTCCTACCGGGGGCACAGCTGGTCCGCCCGTCAGCGGACGAGACAGGGGCATGTGGCGGAACTGGTATACGCGTACGTCTCAGAAGCGTATGTCGCAAGACGTGAGGGTTCGACTCCCTCCATGCCCACACGAAAATAAAAATGCACCCTTAGCTCAGTCGGTAGAGCAGCGCATTTACACTGCGAAGGCCGGGGGTTCGAGTCCCTCAGGGTGCACTTGAAACTAAACGCCCGGCGGTCTAGGTTTCCAGGGATATGACCGAACGCGGGGATCCGCCCGGCGCCGCGTGCGTCGGCATCATTATGGACGGGAACCGACGCTGGGCGCGTTCGCGCGGCTTGCCGAGCATCGACGGACACACCGCGGGCTTCGCGAAGGCGAAAGAAATCATCCGCCACGCGTTTTCGCGCGGCATCGGCACCGCGATCCTCTACGCGTTTTCGACGGAGAACTGGAATCGCGCGCCGGAGGAGGTCTCCTATCTTATGCGGCTCTTCGCGAACGCTCTTGCGGACGAACTCGCCGAAATTTCCCGGGAGGGCATCCGCATCCGGTTTCTCGGCGACCTCGCGCGCCTGCCGGAGGAGCTCCGCGCCGCCGCGCGGAAACTCGAGACCGAAAGCGCCGCGGGCGGCGCGGAGAAGACGCTCGCCATCGCGCTTTCCTACGGCGGCCGCGCGGAAATACTCGCGGCGATGAACCGGCTTCTCGCCGCGGGGACACGCGCGGTCGGCGAGGAAGAGATGAATGCCGCCCTCTGGAGCGCGGGTCTGCCGGACCCCGACCTCGTCATCCGCACGGGCGGCGAGAAGCGCCTCTCCGGATTCCTCCCGTGGCAGTCGGTCTACAGCGAGCTTTTTTTCACCGATACGCTCTGGCCCGATTTTTCGCGGGAGGAATTCGACGGCATCCTGGCCGGCTTCGCCGCGCGCGAGCGGCGGCGCGGGAAGTGACGGGAAGTGCTACGCTCCTAGGGATGGAACTTCCCGTCCTCTACGAAGACGCGGACGTCGTCGCGGTCGCGAAGCCCGCGGGGATTGCGACGCATCCGGACGGACGCTCGAGCGCGCCGACCGCCGAGGATTGGTTCAAGGAGAAGTACCCTGGCGTAAAGCTCGAGCGGCCCTATGCGCACCGCCTCGACCGCGACACCTCCGGCGTCCTCGCGTTCGCGAAAAGCGCGCCGGCGCATGAATTCCTCCGCAAAGCGTTTACCGGCCGCGCCGTGCGGAAAACCTATCTCGCCTTCGTGTACGGCGTGCCGAAAGAACGGAAAGGAACTATCGATTTCGACATCGGCCGCTCGCGCAAGGACTTCCGCCTGCGGAGCGCCCAGCCGAAGGCGCGCGGGCGCCTGCGCGCCGCGGTGACGCGCTACGAAGTCGTCGCCGACGACGGCGCATACGCGCTCCTCAGAGTCGAGCCGGAGACGGGCCGGACGCACCAGATCCGCGTGCACCTGAAAGCCATCCACCATCCCGTCGTCGGCGACCCGCTCTACGCGCCGGAGCGCCCGCCGGCGCTCGGCGCGGAGCGCCTCGCGCTCCACGCCTATGCGCTCGACCTGCCGCTCCCGTCGGGCGGGCAGGCGCGCATCCTCGCTCCGGTCCCCGCCGACCTCGCCCCCGCGCTCGCGCATTTCCCCTCCGCGCGCGGAAGATTTTCGGAAACTGCAGAAGGGCACCTTCTGCAACTGTAGAACCGGTCTCAAAAATAATGGCCGAGCGAGAGCCGGATTTTTCGAGCGAGAATCGCCGGCGCAGACTGAAACGTATCGAGATACGCTGAAGGCGAGCCGTTGCGGTTCGGAGCCGAAAAATCCGGTTCGTAGCGGCCACGCATTTCCAAAGGTTATTTTTGAGACCGGTTCTAACACTATTGGACGATAGAATTAGCCGAGACGTATCCCGGGTCGGCCGGCGTTTCGGTCGTCGCCGGGGCGGCCGTCGCCGAGATCTGCGTGCCCGCAAAGCGGTCGTAGCCCGAGAAGGACGCGGCCCCGGTCAAGGCGGGCGCGCTGCCCTTCTGCGACGTCGACGGCGTAAAGGAGACCTGGAACGAACCCTGCGCGCTTCCGCCCTGCGGGAAGTCGCCCGCATTCCACGTGACGGAGCGGGACGCGCCGTCGTAGGAGAAGGAGCCGGCGCCGGAGGTCTTTCCCGTATAGGAAACGTAAGAAGGCAGGGTCGCCGTCATCGTGGCGCCGGCAAGAGCGCTTCCCAGGTCGCGCGCGCTCCAGACGACCGTATACGTCGTCGCCTGGTTGGCGCGCGGCGGAACGGGCCCCGTGTTCGCGAGCGTGCCCGACGCATGAAGGGCGGCGGCCGAAAGGACGACGGTGGTTTCCACTTTCGCGGTCTTCGTCACGGAGGCGTTCACCTGTTCCGGAACGTTCGCCTGCCCCACGCGCGTTCCCGACACCGAAATGGCGAAAGCGACGGAGGGCGACGCGGGAAGCGCATCCGCCGGCAGGGTCGAGAAGGTGAAGGTGCCGAGGCCCGTCGCGCCCGGGGGAAGCGACGCGAGCGACGGGTCGGTATCGCTGTCGAACACGACGGTATGCGTCGCGGACTGGTAGAAGCCGTTTGCCGTCTGGATGCTCGCGGGATCGACGGCGGAGCCCGAGACCGTCACGGCCACCGTCGCGTTCGTGACATTCGTCGCGAGCGTGTTGGCGTAGGAAAGAGTGACGGTCTGGAGGGAGCCGGGCGCGAGAACGAAGGTACCGGACGTGTCGCCGTTCACCGCAAGCGTCGTGCTGATGAACGGCGCGGTTATCGTGACCGTCGCGTCCTGCGTCATATACGGCACCGCGATGGTCTGGTCGGACGGGCTGCTCGCCGTTCCCACGGTGAAATGGAAGACGCGCTGTTCGTTGTCCTGTCCCGTGAGCGTGCCGGTAAGCGTGACGGTCTTCGTCGCGCCCGGGGGAAGCGTCCCGAGGAGAAACGCGGAATCGGAGAGCGGAAGCGAGGACGACGCGACCGAGAAGCCGAACGGGAATGCCGCGGAGAGGACGGCGTTCGCGAGCGGAACCGTCGCGTTGCTGCGAACGGTGAGCGCGAACGTGAGCGGCTTCCCGGACACGGCTTCGGAAAGCGAGTCGACCGAAAGGGAGAGCGGCGTCGAGGAAATGGCAAACGCGTAGGAGGTCTTCTTCACGAAGACGGCATTGCTGCCCGCCGTGCCGTAGGAAAGGGAAACCGGCATAGTAAGGGCTTGCCCCGCGGCGCCGAAAACGACCGCCTTCACCGAACGCATAACGGTGGCGCCGGGCGCGATCTCGCCGAGATTCTCGGTATAGCGCGGATACGGCTGGAGCACGTTGTCGGCGCTCCGCGTGCCATCGGGGGAAATCGATCTCGAGCGTCGCGTTCTCGATGGCGACCGGATTCCGGTTCGTGATGGCGAGCGAGAGCGGGACGGTGTCGCCGCCGGCGATGGTCGTCGGCCCCTGGATGCCGATGTCGATCTTGTCGACCGAGACGGAGTTGCCGCCGAAGTAAAAGAAGTAGGCGGCGATGCCGAGCGCGACGAGGAAGAAGGCGAACGCGAACGCGAGGAAAAGCCCGGCGAGCCGCACATGGCGGTGGCCGAGGCGGGGGACGACGGGCGGCGGCGGCTTGTCGCCCCACTCATGCGGAACGGAACGCTCGTCGGCGCCGACGAGCGGTATGTCCATGGGGCGCGGCGCGGCATTCTGCGCATAGAGGCGCTCGCGGGCATGCTCAAGCGAGCTCACGTCGTCGGAGGAAGGGGGCATCGCGTACCAGTATACAAGAGTATCAGAGGCCCGACGCGGCGATGCCGCGATTGACGCGGGCGACGTATGCGGCGCGTTCGCGCGCAACCTCCGCGAGCGCGCCCGGCGTGAAGGCGCCTGCGCCGGCCGGAGCATCCCCGCCGTCGAGACCGAGGACGCGAAGCATAAAGAGCGCCGCGAGCACTTCGGCGGCATCGTGAAGCTCGGGGGGAAGCGTCGAAAGCGCGTCGAAAAATCCATACAGGATGGGAAACAGGGCGGCATCGCGCTCCTCCCCCGCAACAAGCCGCAACAGGAGTCCGGAGAACCGCGCCGCGCGAATGCGCGGCGCGGCGGCGCGCATGCCCCGGAACCTGTTCTCGGCGAGAACGGCGCCGGCGACGCGCCATTCTTCTTTCCCCCGCACGAGGACGAGGTCGCTCTCGGCGAACGTCGCGAGCGCGGCGGCGAGCTTCGCCCCCGGGCGGCGCAGGCCCTGCGCCCGCGCGCGCACGAGGCCGAGGTCGGCGGTGAGAAGCGCGAGGAGGACGTTCGCTTCGCCGAGCGGGGAACGGAAAAGCACGATGCCCCGCGTTTCGTACTTATGTCTCACGGACGATGTCGAACCGCGCCGAACCGGTTGAGAGTTCGACCGCGTACTTCCCTTCCAGACGCATTTCGGGATGCACGACGTCCTTCGGCGAAAGATTTTCGCTCTTGCGCGCCTCGGCGACCGCGCGCGCGAGTTCGCGCGCGTCGCCCTCCCCCACGAGTTCCGGCGTGAGCGCCGTGTCGAGCGCGAGCGCGCTCGCGCGCGTCTCGACGCGCTTCACGTTCACCTCCTCGGCGAGGATCTGCGCGAGTTCGGCGGGAAGGTCGTCCGGGACCGAGAGCTTCGCGAGCGGCTGGCGCACCTTGATGCCTGCTTTCTGGCGCACCTCATGCGCCTCCGACGCGAGCGCGCGCACGCGCTCCATATCCGACAGGAGCTTCGTGTCGACGCCGCGCTTCCGGAATGCGAACGTCCAGGCGCGGCCCCACGACGGCCACTCGGCCAAGTGCACGCTTTCCGGATCGTCCGCGGCGCGAACCGCCTGGAATACTTCTTCCGCGAGAAATGGCGTTGCTGGAGCCATAATGAGCGCAAACGTGTAAAGCACGTGCCGAAGCGTCGCAAGCGCCGCGCGTCTGTCAGCACTGCCCTCCTTGAACCGATCGCGCGAACGGCGCACGTACCACGCGGAGAGGTCGTCAATGAACGGCACGAGCGGCCGGGATGCAGAATTGAGTTCGTACGTCTCATATCCTTTCGTCGTCTCCGCGACAAGCGCATCGAGGCGCGCGAGTATCCAGCGATCAAGCGCATTGGTGCTCGTGCGCGCTCCCGGCGTGCCGTCGTTATGCAGTTCGTAGAACGCGCGCACGTTCCGGAGACGTCCGATATTCTTCTTCGCAACCTCATCCACGCCGCTTTCCGAGAACGCCAGGTTCTCCGCCTGTACGACAGGCGATAAGAGGAGATAGAGGCGGAGCGCATCGGCACCGTGCTGTTCAACGATATGCATCGGATCCGGGTAGTTCTGGAGTCGCTTTGACATTTTCTTCCCGTCTTCGGCGAGCACAATGCCGTTCACAATGACATTCTGAAAGGCGTTTTTGTGAAAGAGCGCGCCCGCGAGTACGTGGAGATAGTAGAACCACGCGCGCGTCTGGTCGATGCCCTCCGCAATGAACTGAGCCGGGTAGGTCTTCTCGAACCGCTTCCTGTTCTCGAACGGATAATGTACCTGAGCGTACGGCATCGAACCCGAGTCGAACCAGGTATCGAGCACGTCGGGAACGCGTAGGAGCGGTTCGCCTTTCTCGTTCACGAATTCCATCTCGTCGATGTACGGCAAGTGCAAATCGAGCTCGTAGTTTTCATTGTGCGGGAGCGGAACGAAATCGAGCGGGTGCACCGCGCCTGTTTTGAAATCGGACGTGCGCGCGACCTCCGCGATGACGCGCTTGTCGCCGCCCCGCGCGAGAGTCGCGAGCGATTCGAGGCCGATGCTGTGCGTCACGATGAGGATGCGCTTCCCCGAAACCGACGATTCGAGATCATAGATGAACGAGCCGAAGCGGCGCTTCACGTCGGCATAGCTTTCTCCGCCCGGAAAGGATTCCGTGAAGTCCGGAGCGCGCGTATCGCGATACGCGACGAATTCCGAAAATGGCTTTCCGGAGAGTTCGCCGAAATCGAGCTCGCGCAGGCGGTCGTCGTAGACGACCGCCTGCGGCGGGATGCCGAGCGCGTCCGCCACGAGTTCCGCCGTTTCCCGCGTGCGCAGGAACGGCGACGCGTAAATGGCGTCGATGCCGGCGCGGGCGAGTTTCCGGGCGGTCGTGCGCACTTCCTCCCTCCCCCGCTCGGTGAGGTTATTGCTCGTCGGGTCGGAACTCACGATATTTTTCACGTTCTTCTCGCTCTCGCCGTGCCGCATCATAAAATACGCGTTCCCGGACTTCTTCGTATGCCGCTTGAGCTCGTCCACCGAACCGATGACCGTGAGATTTCCCTTCCCATCCTTCCAGATGGGAATGGCGCTCGCCCAGAACCGCTGGCGGGAGATTGACCAGTCGCGCGCGCCGTCAAGCCAATTCCCCCACCGGCCCTCTTTGATGTGCGCAGGCGACCACGAGATGCGTTTCGCATTCTCGATAAGGTTTCCCTTTATCTTCGTCACCGCCACGAACCACGACGAGGTTGCGTAGTTGAGGAGCGGCGTCTCGCAGCGCCAGCAGTGCGGGTACGCGTGCGTGATGTTCTCCTTCGCGAAAAGCAAGCCGTGTTCCTGCAGGTACTTGAGTACCGCGATATCCGTCCCGAGGCGGACAGCATCATCGTCCGAGCGCGGCTTCACTTCCCTGCCGGCGAAGGCGGTCACCTCCGGTTTCATCGTGCCGTCTCCATTCACGTGCTGCACGAACGGCAAGTCATATTTCTTGAGCAGTTCCCAGTCGTCCGCGCCGAACGCCGGCGCTTCATGCGCGATGCCGGTACCGTCCTCTGCCGTCACGAAATCCGCCGCGTACACTTTCCAGCCGTTCTTGCGATTCTTGAGCGACGGGTCATTCGCGTAATAGTCGAAGAGCGGCTCGTATTCGAGACCGACGAGGTCGACACCCTTCACCCGTTTTTCGATTGTGTGTTCAAGTACTGGTCCGAGATATCTTTCAACGGAGATAGTTTTCGATATCTCGGTTTCTCGAGAGACAACGTACTCGATATCCTTTCCTACCGCGAGCGCGACGTTCCCGGGCAACGTCCACGGCGTCGTCGTCCACGCGAGCAGATATACGTCACCCGAGAGGCCGATCTTCTCCGGATGCTTCAGCTTGAATTTCACCGTCACCGCAATGTCCTTCACGTCCTTATATCCCTCCGCGACCTCTTGCTGAGATAATGTCGTTTCGCAGCGCGGGCAGATATGCATCGAGCGGTAGTCCTCGTACACGAGCCCTTTGTCGTAGACCTGCTTGAACACCCACCACACGCTTTCCATAAATGACGCGTCCATCGTACGATACGCGTGCTCCATATCGACGAAGCGGCCGATGCGCGGGATGAACGTCTTCCAGTAATCGACGTACTCGAGCACCTTGCTCCGGCATTGTTCGTTGAATTTCTCGATGCCGTAATCCTCGATGTCTTTTTTGTGCTTGAAACCGAGCTCCTTTTCGACGATGTTCTCGATCGGGAGGCCGTGCGTGTCCCACCCCCAGATGCGCGGCACGCGGTATCCGCGCATCGTCCAGAACCGCGGCACGACATCCTTGATGACGCTCGCGACGATGTGGCCGTAGTGGGGCGTGCCGGTGGCGAAGGGCGGCCCGTCATAAAAAACGTATTCACCCTTCGGCGCCGGCTTTGCGAGCGTTTTTTCGAAGATTTTCTCGCGCTTCCAAAAGGCGAGCACCTCCTCCTCGCGCTTCGCGGCCTCCGACTTCTCTGCCATATCCGCCTATCCTAGTACATTTCCCTCACATTTTCTCGGGCGCGGGGATGCCGAGGAGCCGGAGACCGTTGGCGAGCGTGTGCGCGAGCGCGCGGGTGAGCCGCTGCTTGTACGCTTCTTCGGGAGAGCCGAGAACCTGCTCCTTCGCGTAAAACGCGTTCCATTCTCCCGCGAGTTCGGTGAGGTACGTGACGAGGAGGTTCGGCGCGCACTCGCGCGCCGCGCGCGCGGCTACTTCCGGATAGTGGACGAGGAGCCGCTCGACGGCGTACGGCGCGGCCGGTTCATCCGTACCGTTCCCCTCGCCTCCTCCGTACGCGAGGATCTTCTTCGCGCGCACGAGCGCGTACTGCAGATAGGGCCCTGAGTCGCCCGCAAGCGACAGCGATTTCTCCGGATCGAAGATGATGTCCTGCCCGGGCGCCTGCCGCAGGATCATATATTTGACGGCGCCCACGGCGACCTGCTCGGCGATGAGCGGATCAGGATTCTTCTCGCGCACGAGATGCGTCACGTCCTCGAGAAAACCGGCCGCCGTAATGACGTTCCCCGCGCGCGAGGACATCTTGCCGCTCGCGAGCCGGAGGAAGCCATGCGCGACGTGCCGCGTTTTCGCGGCGATGAGCGGCGCGAGCTCCCCGAGCGCCGCAAGCACCGTCTTGAAGCGGCCCGTCTGCTCGCTGCCGGTCACGATGACGACGCGGCTGTTCGGCCAGCGCTCTTCCTTGAGGAACGCGAGGCCGATGTCCTTCGCCTCGTAGGTCGGCGTGCCGTGGCCCGTGATGAACACCATCGTGTGCACGCCCTTCGCCGTCCCGTCGTAAATCACCGCGCCGCCGCTCTCCTTGAAGATGCCTTTCGCGAGGCCGTCTTTGACGATGCGCAGGCCGCTCCCGACCGTGTCGCTGTCGAAAAACGTGAAATCGAACTTCGTGCCGAATATGCGCCAGAGACGCCCGAACTCCTCCATCGAAACATCGCGGCCTTTGCGCCAGAGCGCCATAAGGGCGCGATCCTCTCCCCGATAGAGCTCTTGGTTGAGCGCGTCGATTTCCTGTTTCGCCTGCGGATCGTCCTCGTACGCGCGGGAGCCCTCGGCGTACGCTTCGCCGATCTCTTTCGCGCTCTCGGGCTCGGCGACGCCGCGCCGGCGGAGCGCCCAGAGCGCCTTCGCCACGTGCGGTCCGACGTCGCCGCCGAAGGTATCGCGGGCGACGGCGGCGCCGGCGTTCTCGGCGAGGCGCGACAGCGCCTCGCCGATGACGGAACCCATCAGATGCCCGAGGTGCATCTCCTTGAACGGGTTGGGGTTGCCGTATTCGGCGAAAACGCGCTGCCCTTCTTCGGCACTCCCCTTTCCCCACTCCTCGCCCTTCGCGTCCGCCTCGGCGACGAGCGCCGCGACCGCATCCCCGGAGAGCGCGATGTTGACGAACCCGGGCCCGGCGACGTCCGTCCGCTCGACCGATTCGCCGAGCGAACGCGCGAGGTGGCGCGCGAGTTCGTCCGCGAGTTCGCGCGGATTCTTCCCGAGCACTTTTGCCGCTGCGAGCGCGGCATTTGTCGCATAATCCCCGTGCGCGGGGTCGCTCGGCCGTTCAACCGCAAACGCAATATCCGGCGCGCCCGCCTCTTCCAGCGCCTCGCCGACCGCTTTTCGGATCCGCTCCTCCATGGGGAAAAGTATACCAGTCCGCATTCATCTCATGCGGGAACGATTAAAGGGTATGATATATCATACCCTCGGCCCGGATAGTGATTTGCCGAGGAACTTCCAACGACCCTTGCCGGCGCGCGGCGGCATACCGAAATGAATGACACGGATGAGCTCATCCACGAATGCCTCTTTTTTGAAATGTCTTGTATGGTCGCGCGCATAGCGGGCTATCTCGTCGTACTTCCCCGCCTTCATATCCTTCCAAATGCGCACCGCGGTCTGCCGCGAGATCCCAAGCGCGTCTTCGATCTGCGTAAATGAATATCCACGAACCAAAAGGACGACGCTGGCGAGGCGCTTTGCGAGCATGACCCGCTCAGTCTGAGAGAGGAGCTCGTTCGCCAGAATACGCGCCTCGCCTTTGGTGCGCGCAAGAGATAGGAATATCAGGAATTGATCCGCGAGCTCTGTCGCGACTTCCTTCTTTATTTTCTTTTTTGAGATATGGGGCATGTACGTGTGGTTAAGAATGTACGATGCTGGTGTGATATATCATACCATTATTCCGACCCCGGGCGAGCGCATGCGAAACTAAAAAATACCGCGTTCCGGCGGAGGCATCGGGGCTATGCGAAGGATTCGGGGATGGGATGCGCGAGGGCGAGTTTCTTCATCTCCCGTTTTGCGCGGTTCACCGTCACGTCATCGCGCTTCGTGAGCACCTCGATCATGATCTCCGCGACGCGCGCCGCTTCTTTTGCAGTGAAGCCGCGGGTGGTCATCGCCGGCGTGCCGAAGCGGATGCCGGAGGGGTCCATCGGCTTGCGCGTATCATCCGCAATTGCGTTCTTGTTAAGCGTGATGCCCGCGCGGTCCAGAAGTTTCTCGGCCTCGCCGCCCGAAATACGAAACGATGTCCACACGTCGAGCAGGATGAGGTGGTTGTCGGAGCCGCCGGTAATCATCCGCGCTTTGTTCTTCTTGAAAACTTTCTCCATCGCGTGCGTATTCGCGATGATCTGCTTCGCGTACCTCTTGAACGACGGCCGGAGCGCCTCGCCGAAGGCGACCGCCTTCGCGGCGATCTGGTGCATGTGCGGCCCGCCCTGGAAGCCGGGAAATACGGCCTTGTCTATCTTCTTCGCGAGCTCCTCGCTCTCGCGCACGAGAATCATCCCGCCGCGCGGGCCGCGGAGCGTCTTGTGCGTGGTCGTGGTCATGATGTCGAAGCCGTCGTCAAACGGATTCTTCGCCGCCTTCCCCGCGATGAGCCCCGCGATGTGCGCGATGTCCATCACCGAAACGGCGCCCACCTCGCGCGCGATAGAGACGAACTTTTTATAATCCAACTCGCGCGGATATGCCGAGAAGCCGGCGAGAACGATTTTCGGCTTTATCTCCTTCGCCGTGCGCCGCATGGCGCCGTAGTCGATCTCGCCCGTTTCCACGTCCTTCATCTTGTACTGATGGAAATTGAAAATCTTGGCGAGGTACGTCACGGGGTGGCCGTGCGTGAGATGCCCGCCGTGCGAGAGATCCATCCCGAGCACGGTGTCGCCCGGTTCAAGCAGGGCGAAATACATGGCGATGTTCGCGTTCGCGCCGCCGAGCGGTTGGACGTTCGCATACTTCGCTTTGAAAAGTTTCTTTGCGCGCTCGATGGCGAGCGTCTCCGCCTGGTCCGTGAATTCCTGTCCGCCGTAGTAGCGCTTTCCCGGATACCCTTCCGAGTACTTGTTTGTCAGGGACGACGCCATCGCCTCTTTCACCGCGCGCGAAACGTAATTCTCGCTCGGAATGAGCTCCAGCCCTTCCGCCTGTCGCTTCTCCTCGCCCACGACGGCGCGGTATATGTCTTTGTCCTCTTTGCGGATGCGTTTGTAACAGTCCATGATTATTTTCTTTTTGGTTTTTTCGCCGCCCGGTGCAGCTTTTCGTTATAACCGCCGACAACGGAAAACGGGGCTTTGATGGTAGCGTGCGGATTGTAGTCGATAAGTTCTACAAATTTTGGCAGGAAAGTATCAAGCGACTTGAATGTTTTAGTGAATTTTACTTTCGGAAACGGTCGCGGTTTGCGCTTGAGTTGCTCCCTCGCCTGCTCGCGATGGTCCTCATATATATGCAAGTCCCCGAAGGTGTGGACGAATTCTCCCGGCTCGCGGCCGAGTATTTCCGCGATTATCAGAGTGAGAAGCGCGTAGCTCGCGATGTTGAACGGCACGCCGAGGAAAATATCGGCGCTCCGCTGATACAACTGAAGGCATACTTTCCCGTGTTTGATGTTCACCTGGTACAAGTTGTGGCATATCGGAAACCGCGCTCCTTCGCCCGGCTTGGCCATGCTGTAAAGATATTGCGGGTTCCACGCGGTGACGATCGTGTTGTGCGCATCCGGGTCTTTCCGGAGCTCCTCTATCACCCAGCCGAGCTGATCCACGGTCCGCTTGCCCTCCGCCGGCCAGCGTCGCCACAGCTCGCCGTAGATGTGGCGGAGCTCGCCGTGCTTTTTCGCGAACGCGGCGCTCTTCGCTATCTTCTCTATGAACGCCTCCTTCGTGAGCTCGGGCTCCTTCCCTTTTGCCACCTTTTCTTTGTAGATCTTGTAGGGGTAATCGTCCCAGATGTGCACGTTGTTCTCCACGAGGTATTTGATATTGGACTGGCCGGAGAGGAACCAGTACAGCTCGTGGAGAATGCCATTCCAATAGACTTTCTTGGTCGTGAGGAGCGGCAATCCTTGCGACAGGTCAAAACGGATCTGCCGACCGAAAACGCTGTAGGTCTTTATTCCCGTCCCGGCGTCCGTCTGCTCTTCACCGTTTTGAAGCGTGTCGCGCACGAGGTCCAGGTATTGGTGTTCGGGATGGCGGGCTTTCTTCATATGGTTATTTATTTTTCTTCGCCGGTTTCCTTTTTGCCGGCTTTTTCTTCGGAACAACGGTCCGCTTCGGGGCGAAATGGTTCCAGTTGTTCTTCGCGAACCGCCCCGTGGTCCTGTAGGTGCGCGAGGGCGGTGACGATATCATCGAGAACATAATCTGCGCGATCTCCATGCCGGGGCGCAGAACGATAGGGATGTTGTTCTGGTTCGTTATTTCGAATGTGACGTTCAGAAAGTGCCCGGGGTTGATGATGCCGGCGGTGTTGTGCACCATGAGCCCGATGCGGGCGAGCGAGGATTTTCCTCCGAGCTGTATGAGGTACTTGTCCGACCCGAAGAATTCCTTGGAAACGGCGAGTGCCGAGATGCCGGGATGCAGTACGAATTCGTCACCATCTCCGATCTCTATCTCCCGCGGCTTCGCATAGTGCTTCCGTACGGGATCTATGACCATCGTGCCGGTGTCTTCATTCAAAACGAATGTATTGCCCAGCCGGATGTCGTAGCTCACGGGTTGCAGCCGGGAGAGGTCGAACGGCTCAAGCGTGATGTCGCCCGCCTCCAGTGAACTCTTGATGTCGACATCGGAAAGGAACATGGCTAGACCTGGGTTTCCTCTCCGTGCGAGACGCGGCCGCCCTGGTGCTGTCCGCGGTAGCCGATAGCTTCGCCCTCAATTTTATAAAACACGATGTTGCAGAAGCGCGCGCCGAGCTGGAGCTTCACCGGAAACGGGCTCAAATTCGTGAGACCGAAAGTGAGCGGTCCCGTATACCCCGGGTCGGTCTTCGTCGCAAGAAGGAGGAGGCCGGCGCGGAAGAGCGAGCTGCGCGGATAGACCATCGGCATCAGGTCAAGCGGCGCCGTGATCGTCTCGGCCGTCTGCACGAGATAATATTCGCCCGGCTTCACGATAAGTTCATCTTGCGTGTCGCCCTCTTTGAGGCGGAAGATTTCTTCGGTCGTCACGCCGCGGCGCTTGCCGAGACCGGCGGCGCCGTCGGCTTCAATGTAGGCGCCGCCCTCACTAATCTTGTGGACGGCGCCGAGGCGCAGGTCAATGCCGGTTCCTTCCGGATTGGAGAAATCGCGGCCGCCGAGTCCGGTAATAAGGTTCTCCTCTTTCATTCTCCGGACGACTTCCTTGATGCCGATGACTGACATCCTGCTAGTATACGGGAAATGCCAAAAGGTACAGATATTGACATCGCATACGGTTCGGGTCGGATTTCGCTTATTGCCGCTCTCGGGAAGCATCGGGAGCTCGGGAAGGACGGGCGGCTCCTGTGGCGCTTGCCGGACGATGTGCGACGGTTTAAGGAGCTGACGCGCGGCCACCCGGTCATTATGGGACGCAAGACGTGGGAGTCGCTCCCCGAGCGCTTTCGCCCGCTCCCTGGCCGCACCAATATTGTCGTCACGCGGCAGGCGGGATACGAAGCGAGCGGGGCGACGGTTGTTGACGGGCTGTCAGATGCCTTTCTCGCGGCACAGGATGCCCCGGGTTCACGGGAGACGTTTGTCATCGGCGGCGGCGAACTCTACGCGAGCGCTCTCCCCTACGCGACCCGCCTCTACCTCACGCTCGTGGACGCCGCCGCCGAGGCCGACACCTTCTTCCCGCCGTACGAAACGGATTTCAAAATAATTTCGGATGAGCTCGGCGGCGGAGAACCGGCGCACCGTTTCATTGCGCTCGAGCGAAGATAAGTAAAAACGCGGCAGCCCCAGGGCTGCCGCTGAACGTCCAAGGATTCACACCGCCACAGGCGCCAAGATGGCCGGCCACGGATCGTACCCTTCGAGTTTGAAATCTTCGTACTTGAAACCGAAGATGTCCTTTACGTCGGGGTTGAGCTTCATCGTGGGGAGCGTCCGCGGCTCGCGCGAAAGCTGTTCCTTTACCTGTTCCAAATGGTTCAGATACAGGTGTGTGTCGCCACCGGTCCAGATGAACTCGCCGGGTTCGTAGCCGCACACCTGCGCGAACATCATAGTGAGCAATGCGTATGAGGCTATGTTGAACGGTACTCCGAGGAACGTGTCGCAGCTCCGCTGATACAGCTGGCACGAGAGCTTGCCATCTGCCACGTAGAATTGGAAGAGGCAGTGACACGCCGGCAACTTCATCTTCGGCACATCAGCAGGGTTCCATGCCGTCACAATGATGCGTCGCGAATCGGGGTCCTTTTTGAGAAGCTCGACTGCATCAGCGATTTGGTCGATTGGCTCGTTGCGATAGAAACCGCTGCTTTCCGCCGTCGAACCCCGTCTATACACATAGTTCGGCCAGGTTCGCCACTGGTAGCCATAGGCCGGCCCGATGTCACCGCTCGCGTCCGCCCACTCGTCCCAGATTGTGACGCCGCGTTCCTGTAGCCAGCGAATGTTCATATCGCCGCGTAAAAACCACAAAAGCTCGTAGATGATGCCTTTCAGGAAGACTTTCTTCGTTGTGAGGATCGGGAATCCCTTTGCGAGATCGAAACGCATTTGGTATCCGAAGATACTGATGGTTCCCGTACCCGTACGGTCTGACTTCTTCACGCCGTGTTCTTCGATGTGCCGGAGTAAATCAAGGTACTGTTTCATTGCGCCCTCCTAATCCGTCAATCGAATTGACCCGAGCAAACTCTACGCTTCGGGGATGCCAAATGCAAACCGCCGCGACGGCTCTGCGTCGCGGCGGTTTTGAATGCAAAACTATCCCTTCACTTCCACGCCCATCGAGCGGGCCGTGCCCTCGATGATGCGCGCGGCCATCGCGGGGTCGTTCGCGTTCAGGTCCGGCATCTTCTCCGCGGCGATGCCCGCGACCTGCGCCTTCGTGAGCGTGCCGGCTTTCTCCTGCGGCGCTTTCCCCGAACCCTTCTCGATGCCGAGAGCCTTCAAAATGAGGCGCGAGGCGGGCGGGGTCTTCATAATGAAGGAGAACGAGCGGTCGTCGTAGACCGAGAGCTCCACCGGGATGATCGTGCCGCGCTTGTCCTTCGTCGCCTCGTTGAATTGCGTCACGAACTGGCCGATGTTCACGCCCGCCGGGCCGAGCGCGGTGCCGACCGGCGGCGCGGGAGTCGCCTGCCCGCCCGGGATCTGCAGCTTTATCTTCTTCACGACGGTAGCCATATGTAGGAGCGAATGTACCTTAGAGCTTCCTCACCTGCAAGAAGTCGAGTTCGACCGGCGTCTCGCGGCCGAACATCGAAACGAGCACTTTCACCTTGCCGCGCTCCTCGTCGATGTCGCCCACCTTCCCCTCGAGGTCCTTGAACGGGCCGTCGGCGATGACGACCGGGTCGTCCTTCACGAGGTCGATGCGGTGCTTCGGCGCTTCCGCCGTCATCCGCTTCATAAGCGAGGCGACTTCCGCTTCCTCCATCGGCACCGGCGTATTGCCGCTCCCCACGAAGCCCGTCACGCGCGGCGTGTTGCGCACGACGAACCAGGAATCGTCGTCCACGATCATCCGCACGAGGATGTATCCCGGGTAGATCTTTTCTTCCTCGACGGCGCGCTTGCCGCCTTTCACGCGGATCTTCTTCTCCGTCGGGACGACGACGTCGAAGATCTTATTTTCCATTCCGAGGGACTCGATGCGCTGTTTCAAATTGCGCTCAACGGCGTTCTCGTAGCCGGCGTAGGTGTGGATGGAGTACCACCGCGCGTCGTCCGGCTTCGGCGCGGTCTCGTCGCGCACTTCCTTGCGCGCCGACGGCGCGATGTCCGCCATCCCGATCTCCTCCGGGAGATCCCTTTCTCCGCTCTGGATGTGGTCGTCCATACGAAAATTATCCGCCCGCGACGCGGCTCACGACCGCGCTGAACGCGCCGTCCAGGACGCCGACCAGAAGCGCGATGGCCGCCGCGATGAGGACGACGACGAGCGTGTGCGCGATCGCCGTCCGGTTCGTCGGCCAGACGATGTGGGCGAACTCTTCGCGGACATGCTTCAGATAGCTGAGCAGTGAGGTCATGGGATGGCGGCTAGTAAATAAGCAAGCTTGTTTCCGGCGCCCGCTCGCAAAAGATAGATAAGAATCTCTCTTTAGCTCACTCGCTTGGAAACAAAAAAGCCCTGCGGGCTTTCAATGCCGGCATCGTAGTATGCCGGGCGGGACGTGTCAAGCGTCCGCGCCGCGCCTAGCGGATCTCGTAGGTGATCGAGACGGATGCGGTGTACGTGTTCTCGCCGGTCGGGACGTTCGGCGCCGCCGCGGCCGACCTCGCGTCCACCGCGCCGAGGCCGTACACCGGGTACGGATAGTTCCCCGAGGACTCGCTGAAATTCACGATTTTCCCGAGCGAAACGCCGAGCTGCGTCGCGAGGAGCGCCGCCTGCGCTTTCGCTTTCGCGATGGCGTCGGCGCGCGCCGCGTCGTAGCCGGCCGAGGGATCGTCGAGCGCGAAGGCGGGGCCGGACACGTTCTGCACCTCGAGCTTTCCGAGCCCTGCGAGCAGCGCGCCGACCGAGGAGAGATCGCGCACCGTCACCTGGATGCTCTCCGCGACCTGGTACCCGATGACCTTCGGCGTCCGCACGGGGCACAGCCCGCCCGCGGCGCAGGGGCTCGGATACGCGTACTGCGGCGTGATGCTGTAGGAGAGCGTCTTCACGTCTTTGCTCGCGACGCCCCGCCCCGCGACGTAGTCGAGGACGGCGTTCGCCTGCTTTGTCGTCGCGGCCTGGGCGTCGGAAACCGCGGCGGCGGTGTGTTCGACCGTGAACGAGACGCGCGCGACGTCCGGCGGGAGGGTCGCCTGTCCCGAACCGTTCACCGTGACGGTATCGGTCGCCGGCACGCCCGGGCGACCGAAATCCTGCGCGACCGCCACGGTCTGCGCGAGCAGGAAGAGCGAGAGGATGGACAGGGTGCCGATAAGCGCGATGCGGACGCCGCCGTTCTCGAGAAGCCCCTGGAAGGGATCGTTGTTCATAAGGAAAGTATAGTCAATTCCCCTGGAGCGTCGCAAGGAGCTTCCGGAGCGCCGATTGCGCGGGGAGCGCCGAGACGCCGAGCGCCGGATCGGTCCAATTCGCAACGCCGCGGTCGATAGCGTCGAAGCGGAGCATGTCGGTGCCGTGCGCGAGGTAGTACGCGGTGTCCACGACGCCTTCGAAGCGCTCAATGGGGACGACGGTGAGATTCCGGTCGGCGATGATAATCGAGACGTACTTCGCTTCCGGTACGGGCAAGCCGGAGGGGCTGCCGAGGGCGGTCGCCTGGATGACCGCGAGCGGCGTCGAGGACGCGAGGGCATAGCGACGGATGACGATGCCCGCCGGTTCGGTCGTCGACGCGGACGAGGTCGCGATCGGCGAATCGTAGGCGGCGATGCTCGCCGCGTCCGGCAGGGCGGCGGGAGAGAATCCGTCCGGAACGGCGTAGGCGATGCCGGCGTCGGGAAGCGATACGTTCGGCGGCGGGCACTCCGGGAACGTGCAGGAAAGTCCCGTGCGGGCGACCGATGTTCCGTCGGGGCACACCTTCGCGTCGAGCGGGCAGGCGATCGGCTGGAACGGATGTTCGACGGCGTTGCGGTACAGGAGCCCGCCGAGCCCGACGACGACGATGAGCAGGATGCCCGCGATAAGGCCTTTCATACGGGGAAATGATAGCACGCGGGCGCCGCTGTGCGGCGCCCGCGTACCCCTGGGGCCGAAGGGGTGCAGATAATCGAACGCCAGAAACGATAGACTTTCTCGGCATCCTTTCAGACCCTGAGCATATGGCGGGAGTGAAAGAGAAAGTAATAATGATTATTTCATTGACAGAGGTATAATTGTTATATGGTTGGTCACTACACAAAATTCACGACTCGGGCCGAGGATCGGACGCGGCTTGCTTCCCTACTTTCCCAAGCCGCAGCGGCAATGGGAAAACTTGCCGGATGCAAACTTTATGAAATAGCACTCGATGCGACAGACTCCGCGGTTACCGTAGTAAACGAAGTGTGGACGGACGAATCGGCACACGATGAATCTCTTCAAACCGAAGCCGCGGAAACCCTCATCGCCCAAGCAATGCCGCTGATGGTAGCGCCGTCGAAGCAAATCAGATTCGGCTCGATTGTCGCGGACTGGTTAGATTAAGAAATTTCGGGGCGGCTAGAGAGAATTGAACTCTCGACGCCGGGACCACAACCCGGAGTTTTGCCACTAAACTATAGCCGCCATACGTTCCTCTGGTTTATAGCACATTACGCGCTTTTTCCGAATCTCTCCCAGTGAATTCTCACCCTAAACGCAACAAAGTTTGCAGGCTAATTGCACCACCCCGAGAGGGGTACATGCTCCGGCGTATATGGCACATACGCACATCGGGCCGGGAGATTGGTCGTGCATCAGCCGCA
>JAKAJJ010000042.1 GCA_021813835.1 bacterium
GAATCGCGCACGCCCGGGAATTCACGCGGCACGTCAAAGGATTCGGGGACGAGCACCGCCGCGACCGCGACCGGCCCCGCGAGCGGCCCCCGGCCCGCTTCATCTACCCCAAGCATAAATCGCATATTAATACGGGTTGCAAATACAGTACATGGTAGATGCGACTGTGGAGCTGCACCAATTATTGGTAAATGGTCGGCAGGACGGCGGGAGGCCGGTTGTGCTCGCCGGCACGCTTTCAAGATTGGTTACCAAAAGCCCGCCTATAGAACCACCGTAGTTATAGTAATTATACGGGCCGCCATTTGGATCGCGCGGAATGCTTGGCATGAATCCTTCTGAAACAAGCTGCTGCGCCATGCTGAGATAATTGTCGCCCCATGGGTTACTTGTCACCGGAGTCTCATTCGGGTATTTCCCATACTTGTCATAATACATGGCGAGTCCGATGCTCAGCGCATGGAAATCGCCGATGCGCTTCGCGTCATTTGCTTTCGCACGAGCCGTATTAAGACTGGCGAGGACAATAGAAGAAAGCACTCCGATGATGGCTATGACTACCAGAAGTTCAATGAGAGTAAATCCACGCTTCTCCATACTATTTGAAACGGGCAAATTGGCTCTGGTCAACAGCCCTTCCTTGTTCCATTTGCGATGGAACAGGTGCCCCGCCACTCGATGAAATAACTACCGTCATTATTACGAGAGACAGCCCGACAATTCCTAACAAGATGTATTCCGCCGCCTTGTCTGTTGAAACAATCCCCGTGGCGAGCACCAGTCGGACAAAGAGCGGTTTCTGCCCGACCGAAATCGAACGCTTGGACTCTTGATCTTCGTCAAATTGAATGTCTGACATGATTATCAGGGCAGTAATAGTATACTACACTCCATGGCCTCGCGATTTATACACCTCCACGCGCATAGCCATTACTCATTCCTCCAGGCCCTGCCGAAAGTGGAGGAGCTCGTGGAGAAAGCCAAGGCCGAGGGGATGGACGCGCTCGCGCTCACGGATGCCGGCAATATGCACGGCGCCGTCGAATTCTACAAAGCCGCGATGAAAGCGGGCGTGAAGCCGATTTTGGGCGTCGACGCGTATCTCGCGCCGCGGTCGCGGTTCGAAAAAGACCGGAACCTCGACGCGAAGCGCTCGCGCATCGTGCTTCTCGCGGAAAACAACGAGGGCTATAAAAACCTCCTCGCGCTTGTCACGAAGTCGTGGACGGAAGGGTTTTTCGAGCGGCCGCGCGTCGACAAGGAGCTCCTGCGCGCGCACGCCCGCGGCCTCATCGCGCTCCTCCCCTCGTTCTCAAGCGACACCTCCCAGCTCTTGCGCGCGGGCGACAGGGACGGCGCGGCGGCCGCGCTCGCGGAATTCAGGGATATCTTCGGCGCCGATAGCGTGTTCCTTGAAATCACGCACCACCCGCACGTCCGGGGACACGAGGAACTGATGCGGGGCGTGCGCGCGCTCGGCGGCGCAAGCGGCACGCCGCTCGTCGCCCAGCACGACGTGTACTACCTGGATCCGGACGACCGCGAAGCGACCGAGATCATGCGCCGCATCCGGCAGGGCGAGCGCGGAAGGAACGAGGACGAGGATTTCTCCTTCATCGGCGAAAAGCGCGTCCGCGCGCTCTTCAAAGACGCGCCGGACGCCGTCGACGCGGCCGGCGCCGTCGCGGAGCGCTGCACCGTCACGCTCGAACTCGGGAAGTGGACCTTCCCCGCCGTGCCGGTTTCCCCGGGCTTCGCCGACCACAACGACGAACTGCGCGCGAAGGCCTATGCGGGCATCAAGGCGCGCCGCCTTAGGGATACGCCCGAGGTCAGGAAGCGCATCGAGTACGAACTGGGCATCATCATCACGAAAGGGTTCGCCGTGTACTACCTCATCGTCGCCGATCTCCTCGCCTTCGCGCGGCAGGCCGGCATCCTCACGACGACGCGCGGCTCGGCGGCCGGCTCCCTCGTCGCGTACCTCACGGGCATCACGAACGTCGATCCCCTGTTCTACAAGCTCCCGTTCGAGCGGTTCCTCAATCCCGAACGCCCGAAAGCGCCGGATATCGATATGGATATGGCCGACGACCGCCGCGACGAGATGATCGCCTACACGAAGCAAAAGTACGGCGAGGACCACGTCGCGCAGATCGGTACTTTCGGCACGATGATGGCGCGCGCGGCCGTGCGCGACGTCGCGCGCGCTCTCGGCCACTCCTACACCACCGGCGACCGCATCGCGAAGCTCATCCCTCTGGGCTCGCAGGGCTTCCCGATGACCATCGACAAGGCGCTCGAGCTCGAAGCGGATCTGCGGGCGCTCTATGAGGAAGACGAGGACGCCCGCGACATCATCGACCTCGCGAAACGCATCGAGGGCTGCGTGCGGCACGTCGGCGTGCACGCCGCCGGCGTCGTCGTCGCGCCGACGCCGCTCGTCGAATGGACGCCGATCCAGCCGGACCCGAAGGGCACGGGGAAGCTCATCACGCAGTACGATATGTACTCCATCACCGACGAATACGGCGGCGTCGGCCTCCTCAAGTTCGACTTCCTCGGCATCAAGAACCTCGCCATCCTCGCCGATGCCGTCCGGCGCGTGAAGGAGACGCGCGGCATCGCCATCGACATCGAGAACGTCCCGCTCGACGACGCGAGGACGTTTGAGATGCTCGCGCGCGGCGAGACGGAAGGCGTGTTCCAGCTGAACGGCTCCGGGATGACCCGCTACCTGAAGGAACTGCGCCCGACGACTATCCACGACATCAACGCGATGGTCGCGCTCTACCGCCCGGGGCCGATGGAAACCATTCCCGCGTACGTCGAACGCAAGCATAATCCGCGCCTCATCCGCTACGCCGACGAGCGGATGAAGGAATACCTCGACGCCTCCTACGGGCTTCTCGTGTATCAGGACGATGTCCTTCTCACCGCCATCACCCTCGCCGGCTACTCGTGGCTCGAGGCGGACGCGCTCCGGAAAGCGATGGGCAAGAAAATCCCGAAGGAAATGGAGGCGCAAAAGGAGAAGCTTCTCAAGGGCTTTATGGAGCACGGGAAACTCCCGCGGGAAAAAGCGGAGACCCTGTGGAAGCTCATCGAGCCCTTCGCCGCATACGGCTTCAACAAGGCCCACGCCGCTTCCTACGGCAAGGTGGCGTACCAGACCGCGTATATGAAGGCCAACTACCCGGTGGAGTATCTCGCCGCCCTTCTGACCGCCGACGCGGGCGACACGGAGCGGATCGCCGTCCTCGCCGCCGAGGCGAAGCGCCTCGGCATCCCGGTCCTGCCGCCGGACATAAACGAGAGCGGGACGGACTTCACAACGGTTTATTCGCTTGACAGAATGACTGCCGAGGAGCGTTCCTCGATAGGTACGGCGTCATCTTCTGCTGAAGATGCGCCTCGCCCTCGCGCCGACGCGCTCCGAGAGCCCTCTCTCGTAACGCATCCTCGTCCGTCTGACATTCCGTCAAGCGAGGGCCGTGGGGATACGCCGCAAGCGGAGGCTCTGCGCAGGAGCGAAGGCGACGAGCAGGAGGAAAATTCTCAGCAGAGAATTATTCCGCACTCCGCGAACGGCGTTCCTCGCGGCCCGAACGCGATACGTTTCGGCTTATCATCAATAAAAAACTTCGGCGACGGCATTTCGGAAGCGATCATTGCGGAACGGAAGGCGCGCGGCCCGTTCGGGACGCTCTCCGATTTCCTCTCGCGCGCCGGCCCGAAGAACCTGAACCGCAAGTCGCTCGAATCACTCATCAAGTGCGGAGCTCTCGATTCCCTCGGCGAGCGCGGCACCCTCCTCGGGAACATCGAGGCCCTGCTCGCGTTCCACCGCGAAGCGACCGCCGAGGCGCCGCAGGATTCGCTTTTCGGCGCGCTCGCCGCGCCGCCGCCGCTTGCGCTCGCTCCGCGCGCGCCCGTGTCGCTCGCCGACAAGCTCGCCGGGGAGAAGGAACTGCTCGGCATCTACGTTTCGGGGCATCCGCTCGACGCGCATGCGGCGGCGGCGGCGAAAGCGAAACTCTCGCTCGCGAAAATAAAAGAGGAGCCGCAGCCCGGGATGCCCGTCATCCTGCCCGTCCTGGTCGGCGAGGTGCGCGCCATCCTCACGAAAGGCGGCGAGAAGATGGCGTTCGTGAGGATGGAAGACGCGACCGAATCGCTCGAGGCGGTCGTTTTCCCGAAACTCTTCAAGAAACACCAAGCCGCCATCGCGCAGGGCGCCTGCCTCCTCGTCAAGGGCAAGGTCTCGGTGAGGAACGGCGAGCCGTCGCTCGCCATCGACGACCTCAAGCCGCTCTGATTTTTCGTGGTATCCTCTGCCCCAATGGACAACCCGGACAAGGAGCGCGACCACAAACAGATCGGGAAGGAGCTCGATTTGTTCACGTTCTCCGATCTGGTCGGCTCCGGCCTTCCCCTCTGGACGCCGAAGGGCACCATCCTCCGGAACCTTCTCGACGAATTCGTCTGGGAACTGCGCCATGCGCGCGGCTTCGAGAAAGTGGAGATACCGCACATCACGAAAAAGGACCTGTACGTAAAGAGCGGTCATTGGGATAAGTTCAAAGGCGATCTCTTCCACGTCACGACGCGCGAGGGCGACGAGTTCGCGCTGAAGCCGATGAACTGTCCGCACCATACCCAGATCTACGCCCGCAGGCCGTGGAGTTACCGCGAACTGCCTCAGCGGTACGCGAATACGACGATGTGCTACCGCGACGAGCAATCGGGCGAATTGAACGGCCTTTCCCGCGTCCGCGCGTTCACCCAGGACGATGCGCACACGTTCTGCCGCGAGTCGCAGGTGGAAGAAGAGTTCATAAAGATCTGGGATATCGTCGACGAATTTTATAGCGCATTCGGTTTCAAGCCGAAGAAGATACGCCTTTCTTTCCACGACCCGGCGCACCCGGAAAAGTATCTGGGTGACAAGGCGCGCTGGAAGACGGCCGAGAGCATCCTCGCGGCCATCGCGAAGGGGAAAGGTGCCGAAACCATGGACGGCGTCGGCGAAGCCGCTTTCTACGGCCCGAAACTCGACTTTATGGCCGAGGACGC
>JAKAJJ010000043.1 GCA_021813835.1 bacterium
CAGCGCTTCGGCATCGCCGCGACGCTCGATGACTTCGTGAAGACGCGGCGCGTGCCGCTCGCCGTGTGGTTCTTGCGGCGCGTGCAGACGGGCGTCGCGTCCTATGCCAAGCACGTGCTCGTCCCGAGCCGGTACCTGGAGGATATCGTGGCGGCGTGGGGCATCCCGCGCGCCAAGATCAAAGTCATCTACAACGCCGTACCGGTCGAGGCCTACGGCGAAGTGCCGCCGGCGGTCGCGAAATTGTCGCGGCCGCTTGTCGTGACCGCCGGGCGGCTCGTGCCGTGGAAGCATATCGACGGCGTCATCGCCGCCGTCGCCGAGCTCCGCAAGAACGGCATCCCGGCATCGCTCGCAATCGTCGGCGAGGGGCCGGAGCTCGCGCGGCTCGTGCACCGCGCCGAGGAGACGCTCGGCGGCGACTACGTCTTCACCGGCGCTCTCTCGCACGCCGACACGCTCGCGACGATGGCATCGGCGGGAACGTTCGTCCTCAACTCCTCTTATGAAGGCCTCTCGCACTTCCTCATCGAAGCGCTCACGCTCGGCGTGCCCGCCATCGCGACCGCAGTCGGCGGGAATGCCGAGGTGATCATCGATGAAGAAACCGGCCTTCTCGTGCCGTTCGGCGACGTGCCGATGCTCGTCGATGCGCTCATGCGCGTCCTCGCCGACGAGGAGATGCGCGCGCGTCTGTCGACGCGCGCGAAAGAGTCCGCCAATCGTTTCGCCGTACCGACGATGCTTGCGTCAGTCGCGCGATTCCTCGAGCACAAATGAAAGTCCTTTTCGTATCCAACGACCCGGCGATTTTCGACGCGACGAGCGCGGTGCGGGCGCGCATGCGTGAATACGCCGCAGCGATAGGGGAGCTGCATATCATATCTCCGGCCGCGCGCGCAGCGCGCGGAGAACAAGACGGGAACCTCTTCCTGTACCCGGTGCATGCGTGGAAGATTTTCCGCATCGGGGCGCTCGCGGAGCGAGCGCGGCAGATCATCAGCGAGCGCGGCATCGAGGTCGTCTCGGCGCAAGACCCGTTCGAGCAGGGGCTCGCGGCGCTTCGCTCTGTGCAGGGCACGGGCGCGAAGCTGCACATCCAAGTGCATACCGATTTCCTCTCGCCGTGGTTCGTGCGGGACGGCAATTGGCGGAGTCCTGCCGTGCGCATGCCGCTCCTGAACCGCTATCGCCGGAGCATCGCTGATCGCGTGCTGCCGACGGCCGACGGCATCCGCGTCGTGTCCGAGCGCATCAAAGCCTCGCTTATGGCGCGGTACGGCTCCACGATACCCGAGCCGATGGTCATCCCCGTCGTGGTCGACGCGGTGGTGCCGCCGCCGGTGCCGTTGCCCGCGCACCCCGCCTTCACCTTCGCGCTCATCACCGTCGGGCGGCTCGAGCCGGAGAAGCGCATCGAAGATATCCTCATGGCCCTCAAGCTCGTCATCAGGCACTATCCGATGGTCGGCCTCTTCGTCGTCGGCGACGGCCGGGAGCGCAGGAACCTCGAGCGTATGGCGCGCTCGCTCGGTCTTGCCGACAAGGTCGTGTTCCTCAGAGGGTGGCGGCCGACAGCAGAAGCGCGCGGGCTCATGGCGAGCGCCCACGCCTTCATCCAGGCGAGCGCGTACGAGGGCTACGGCCGCACGCTTATCGAAGCGGCGCTTGCGAAAGTGCCCATCATCACGACCGACGTCGGCATCGTCGGCGAAGTGTTCAAGGGGTACGAAGACGTCCTCGCCGTGCCGGTGGCCGACCCGACGGCGCTCTCGCTCGGCATCGTCGGCCTCATCGAGGACAGTACCGTCCGCCTGGAGCTCCCGCGGCACGCCGAGGAGACCGCCCGCGCCCATCTCGCTGCAGCGGGCGACATTCCGGCACGCATTGCCGCCGATCTCGTGCGAGTAACTCTCCCGTCCCAGGCGGCGTTATAGCTTGCATATGAGCGATAGAATACTCGTGATACAGTCACTTTCATGACCGAAGTTTCAGACAGGAAACCGCGCATCGGCTTCATAGGGCAAGGATACGTCGGCAAGAATTATGCTGATGATTTTGAGCGTCGCGGATTCCAGGTGGTGCGTTTCGCTCTGGAGAAACCGTATCGTGATAATAAGGATGGGATACGCGAGTGCGACATCGTGTTCATCGCCGTCCCCACGCCGACGACCCCGGAAGGGTTCGATGATTCCGTCGTGCGCGATGCTATCGCGCTCGCCGGAGCAGGGAGGACGGTCATCGTGAAGTCGACCGTCGTGCCCGGCACGACGAAATCGTTTCAAGCGCAATATCCGGACCGCGTCATATTCTATTCGCCGGAGTTTCTCTCCGAGGCGACGGCTGCGCATGATGCCGCGCATCCGTTCTCGAACATCCTCGGCAGCGCCGCGGATGACGAGGCGCACCGCATCGCCGCCGAGCGCGTGCACGCGATACTCCCGGCCGCCTCGTTCGCGCAGACCTGCGACAGCACCGAGGCGGAGCTCATCAAGTACGCGCACAACGGAAGCGGCTATGTCGCGGTCGTCTTCTTCAACCTCATGTACGACCTCGCGCAGAAATCCGGCGCGGATTGGAGCGTGATAGAGGAAGCGCTCCGGGCAGACCCCTTCATTGCGAGCCAGTATGTGAAGCCGGTGCACAAGAGCGGGCGCGGCGCGGGCGGGCACTGCTTCATCAAAGACTTCGCCGCACTGCGCGGCTTGTATGAAGAGGAAGTCGGCGATGCCGAAGGCATCGCCGCGCTCTCGGCAATCGAAGCGAAGAATATCGCCCTCCTGAAGGAGAGCGGCAAGGATATCGACCTGATCAAGGGCGTCTACGGCCCAGACGGCATATGAAGCTTCTCATCGTCACGCAAGCTATTGATGTCGATGATCCTGCCTTAGGGTTCTTTGGCCGTTGGGTGGAAGAGTTCGCCAAGCATGTCGAGAGCATCGAAGTCATCTGTCTGAGAGAGGGGCGGCACGATGCGTTTCCTGCGAACGTGCGCGTGCATTCGCTCGGGAAGGAGAAAAGCCCGCCGCGCTTCGCGCGGCGCCTGCTCTATGCTATCCGTTTCAAATGGCTCGCGTGGCGGCTCCGCCGCGACTATGACGCCGTCTTCGTGCATATGAACCCCGAATACGTCGTGATTGCCGGCCCCATGTGGCGCATGCTCGGGAAGCGCATCGGCTTGTGGTACGTCCACCGGGCCGTCAATCTCAAACTCCGCATCGCGGCGCTCCTCGCCGATGATATCTTCACGGCGGCGCCGGAGAGCTTCCGCCTCGCCACGCCGAAGCTCCACATCGTAGGGCACGGCATCGACACGGCAGAGTTCCATGCGCCAGTCCGGCCGTTCGGCACACCCGTGCGGCTCGTGAGCGTCGGCCGCATCACGCCGATCAAGAATCTCGGGACGCTCATCGAAGTGGTCGCCCTTCTCAAGGAGAAGGGCGTTGAGACGTCTGTGACGCTTGTCGGTGCGCCGGGCAGCGCATCCGATGAAGCGTACCAAGCGTCTCTCAAGGAGCTCGCCGCAGAGCGCGGCGTGTCCGACCGGATCATCTTCGCCGGGAGTGCGCCCCACGCGCAGATGCCGGAGCAGTACCGCCATTTCGACATTTCTGTGAACCTGGCACCGACCGGCGGGCTCGACAAAGCTGTGCTCGAGTCCATGGCAGCCGGGCTGCTCGTGTTCGTGTCTAACCGCGGCTTCGCCGAGCTCCTCGGCCCGCACGAAAGCGAGCTCATGTTCCCCGAGAAAGACGCAGCCGCTTGCGCCGATCGTATCGCAGCATTCGTACAGCACCCTGGTACGGACGAGCAGGTGCGCGCCGACCTCGCGCGCCAAGTTGAGGTCATGAGCGTGCAGGCGCTCACCCCCCGCATTCTCGATTTCTATGGGAAAAACTGATAAGAAGTTGCCGGAGGTGTGCTTCTTCGGTATCTATGACCCGCTCTATTCGCGCAACAGGGTGCTCATTCGCGGATTCCTTGAGAACGGGTACCGCGTCGTGCAGTGCCGAGTCGATCCTCGCGAGCACCGCGGTGTCTCGAAATTCTTTTTTCTCATTCGCGAATATTTCCGCATTCGGAAGCATTCATTCGAATTCGTCATCGTCGCCTTTCCGGGCCATACCGTCGTGTGGCTTGCACGGCTCCTGTTCGGCCGCCCGATAGTGTTCGATGCCTTCGTCTCGCTCTACGACTCGAATGTATTCGACCGGAAGCTCTACGGCGCCGCGAGCCTGCGCGGACGCCTCGATTGGTTGCGCGATTATGTAAGTGCGCGTCTCGCCGACATCGTGCTCTTCGACACGGAAGCGCATATCGAGTATTTCGTCAGGACGTTTCGATTGCCGCGGGAGAAGTTCCTCGCGGTCCCGGTCGGGACCGACGAGCAGGTATTCCGTCCGCACGTTCCTCCGCCTGCCGAAGAGCCGGTCGTGCACTTCCACGGCACCTTCATCCCGCTCCATGGAGTCTCGTACATACTCGAAGCCGCACGGCTCCTCGCCGACGAGCCGCTGCGCTTCCGCATTGTCGGCGGCGGGCAGGAGTCTCGCCGCATGCGGGAAGAGGCGGCCAAGCTCGGCCTCGCAAACGTCGACTTCGTCGATTCGGTGCCGTTCGAGCAGTTGCCGGGCCTCATCGCGTCGGCGCAGATATGCCTCGGCATCTTCGGCGACACGGCGAAGACCGGTCGCGTCGTACCGAATAAAGTCTTCGAGTGCATGATGATGGCAAGCCGATCATCACGGCGGATTCTCCAGCCATACGGGCGCTCTTCGCGGCGGACGCGCTGCCGCTCGTGCTGGTGCCGAGCGCAGACGCCGCCGCTCTCGCGGCGGCGATCCGGGCGCTCTCCCGCGACGCTGCCCGCCGGCGGGAGCTCGGCCTCGCCGCGCGAGCATTCGCCACGGCTCATTTCACCGCCCGCGTCATCGTCGCCGACCTCCTGAAGGAGCTTCCGCCGTCCGTT
>JAKAJJ010000044.1 GCA_021813835.1 bacterium
TCCCGGCACGGGCGACATCAAGGCGAACGCGAACATCATCAAGCGCACGTTCCAGAATTTCGGGATCCACATCGAGCTCGACGAGGTGTCGGTCGGGCCGACCGTCACCCGCTACGCGGTGAAGCCCGCCGAAGGGGTGCGGCTTTCGAAGATCATTTCGCTCGCGAACAACCTCGAGCTCGCGCTCGCCGCCCACCCCGTGCGCATCGAAGCGCCCATCCCGGGCAAATCGCTCGTGGGAATCGAGGTGCCGAACTCGACCAAGGCGACGGTCGGCCTCGGCGGGCTCCTCGCGGCGCCCGAATGGTCCGCGAGCGCGAAGCCGCTCCTCTCCGCCCTCGGCCGCGACATCAGCGGCGCGCCGCACTACGTGAACATCGCGAAGATGCCGCACGCGCTCGTCGCCGGCGCGACGGGAAGCGGCAAATCGGTCGCCATCCACGCGCTCATCACGTCTCTGCTCTACCGGAACGGCCCGAACCAGCTGCGCTTCATTATGATCGACCCGAAGCGCGTGGAACTCACGGCCTATAACGGCATCCCGCACCTCCTCACTCCCGTCATCACCGACCCGAAGAAGACGATCCTCTCCCTCAGGTGGGCGGCCAAGGAGATGGAACGCCGTTACAACGTTCTCGAAGCGGAACGGGTGCGCGACATCGATTCGTACCACGCGTCGGTTTACGAACCGGCGAAGAAGCGCGGCGAGGAGAATATGCCCGAAGCGATGCCGTTCATCATCGTGGTCATCGACGAGCTCGCGGACATTATGCACAGCTATCCCCGCGAGCTCGAAGCGTCCATCGTCCGCCTCGCGCAAATGTCGCGGGCGGTCGGCATCCACCTCGTCCTCTCGACCCAGCGGCCGTCGGTGAACGTCATTACCGGCCTCATCAAGGCGAACGTCCCGACGCGCCTCGCGCTCCAGGTCGCGTCCCAGATCGACTCCCGCACCATCCTCGACGGCGCGGGCGCCGAGACCCTCCTCGGCGCGGGCGATATGCTCTACCTCTCGAGCGATATGCAGAAGCCGGTGCGCCTCCAGACGGCGTTCATCTCCGAAGACGAGGTGAAGAAAGTGGTGCACTACATCAAGGGCCACAACGCGGGCGACCTCGCGAGCATCGATCTCGGCGGCGGCACGAGCATCGAGCAAAACGACGTCATCGGGCTTGCGGGCGGCGACCTCGACGGGGACATCGACGACGATCTGTACGAGGACGCGCGGCGCGCGGTCGAGGAAGCCGGACGCGCCTCGACTTCCTACCTCCAGCGCAAGCTGAAGATCGGCTACAGCCGCGCCGCGCGCCTGATGGACGTGCTCGAGGAGCGCGGCGTCATCGGGCCCGCCGACGGAAGCAAGCCGCGCGACGTGCTCACGCGCGGCGCGGCGGAGTTCGCCGAGGCGCCGCCGCCGGTCGCGGAGGACGGGGCCTTCTAGCGCGGCATGCTCCGTTTCCTCCTCGGAGCGGTCCTCGCTGTCCTGGCCGCGTACGGCGCGGCGGAAGCATGGCCGCTTGTCGCGGGTCCCGGGCTCTCGATCGATTCGCCGGAAAACGGGGCATCCTATCCGGGCGGCATCGTGGGCGTGTCCGGGACGGCGAAGCGGGCGGCCGCGCTCACGCTCGACGGAGCGCCCCTCCTCCATAGCGAGGACGGCGGCTTCAGCGCGGCGCTCGCCTTTCCGCGCGGAGGGTCTATACTTACCTTCACGGCCACCGACCGCTTCGGCAGGACGGTGGCCGCTACCCGCACTATTTTCGTACCCTAATCCTTATGGCCTTCAAGAAACCGGCGAAAGAAAAGACAGCGAAGACCGTTGCCGCGACGGCGACGGCGACGGACGAGAAGCGCAAATCCATCGAACAGGCGCTCAAGGAGATCCGCACCAAGTTCGGCGACGAAGCCATCACCACCTACGGCGCCGGCACGCGCGAGAAGATCCCCGCCGTCTCGACCGGTTCGGTCGGCCTCGACGCCGCGCTCGGCATCGGCGGACTCCCCCGCGGCCGCATCATCGAGATTTTCGGACCGGAGTCCTCGGGCAAGACGACGCTCGCGCTCCACGTCATCGCCGAGGCGCAGAAGGCGGGCGGCATCGCGGCCTTCGTCGACGCCGAGCATGCGCTCGATCCGGAATACGCGCGGCGCATCGGCGTCGCGCTCCCCGAACTCCTCATCTCTCAGCCGGACACGGGCGAGCAGGCGCTCGACATCGTCGAATCGCTCGTGCGCAGCGGCAACGTCGACGTCATCGTCGTCGACTCGGTCGCCGCGCTGACCCCGAAGGACGAGATCGAGGGCGAGATGGGCCAGCAGCACGTGGGCAAGCAGGCGCGTCTGATGAGCCAGGCGCTCCGGAAGCTGACCGCCATCGTCGCCCGCTCGAAAACCATCGTCATTTTCATCAATCAGATCCGGATGCAGATCGGCGTGATGTTCGGTTGTCTGGACTACAAATCGAAAATAACGCTCGCCGATGGCACGCAAGAATATATCGGGAAGATCGTAAATCAGAAGTTGCCCATATCGGTTATGGCATATGACTGGAAGAAACGGCGCATGGTCGCCGCGCCGATTATCGGCTGGTACAACAACGGTAGGACAGACCGGTTCCTTCAAATAAGCGCGTATGACCCGTCGGGCAGCGGAGTCGCGCATGTTTCCTGCACGCCGAATCATCCCGTTATGACACCGACGGGCTGGCGACGAGCCGAGGAACTCAAGAAAGGAGATGCTGTCATGATCGCGGTCACGCACCGACTGAGCGACTTCCAACGCGAGATCATCCGCGGTTCACTGCTCGGGGACGGAAATTTGAGTCCGACACGAGTGAAAACGTCGATGGGCGTCCGTTTCCGTCTCGGTCACGGATTGAAACAAGAAGCGTATTTGAGATGGAAAGCGGGATTCTTCACTAATATCCCCCACACCTTCTACTCGGATAAAAAGTCAGTGAAGTTCGATCTGACGCCGCTACCGGAACTTTTCGGTATGCGGGCCGCTATGTATAAAAACGGGGGGAAAGCCCTGTCGTCGGATTTCCTCGCGGCGCTTACTCCCCTCTCGCTCGCTGTCTGGTATCAAGACGATGGACATCTCGACGTCCGCACCAAGGAGGGGAACAAAGGCCGCATAACGATTTGTGTCGAAGCCATCGAACCGGCAAGCCGAGCCGCTCTCCAGGGACTCCTTCTCGAACGTTACGGTATCGCGGTACGTCTCGGGAAAGGCGGCGGGAAGGCCTATTTCTATTTCGACCAATCGAACTCAGAAAAATTCCTTCAGCTTATCCGGTTCTCCGTGCATCCGTCGATGCACTACAAGATGCTTCCTCGCTACCGGCGACCGCTTGCGGTGTCGGCGGTATTCGACGAGCCGAGACAGCTCGCGCTAAGCGTTCCCGTCATCCGTATCTCGGATAAGCCGAAAAAACGTGGGATGAACCGTTTCGATATCCGCGTGCGCGGACATCATAACTTCCTTGCTGATGGGATTATCGTACACAATAGTCCCGAAACAACGCCCGGGGGAAAAGCATTGAAATTCTATACCTCTGTCCGCATGGACATCCGCCGCATCGCGAGCATCAAGAAAGGCGAGGAGGTCGTCGGCGGACGCGTGCGCGTGAAAGTCGTGAAGAACAAGGTCGCCGCTCCGTTCAAAACGACCGAGTTCGACCTCCTCTACAACGAAGGCATCAGCCGCGAAGGCGAGCTCATCGCGCTCGGCGAAAAGTTCGGCGTCGTCGAGAAGAGCGGCGCGACGTACCGGTTCGGCGACGAGAAGCTCGGCGTCGGGTACGACGCGGCGCGCACGCACTTGCGCGAGAACAAAGCCGTCGCCGGCGCTCTCCTCACGCAGATCCGGGAACGGCTCGCGTAGGCAGCGTCAGGCGCCCGCGCGCGTAAAGACGAGCGACGCGCCGGCGCGGGCGACCTCGCGCGCGAGGTAGACCGCCGACGCGAGCGCCAGGAGGACGAGCGCCTGCACGAGGAGGCGCGTGTGGCCGAACGCATAGGCGAGATACTCGGCGTGGCCGAGGAAGTCCCGCGGGCCGTTCGCGAAGACCTTCGCCACCCATACCTCCCTACCGATGCCCCAGAGCGCGAGGACGCCGACGAACGCGGCGAGCGCCCCGCCGGAAACGAGGGGGCGCAGTGCGCGGATGATGCGGACGCGGCGCAGGACGACGCGCTCGATGGTCGAGGGTTCATTCATACTTCTGTGAATCGTACGCCCGCTTGAAAAGTTTCTTCGCGCGGTGCACGCGCGTCTTCACCGCGGAAACGGACAGGCCCTCGCTCGACGCGATCTCCTCCTGCGTCTTCCCTTCGATGAATTGCAGATGCAGGATCCGCGCGGCGGTTTCCGGAAGTTCCGCGAGCGCGGCGAGGACCTCGTTCCGGAGGGAAAGGCCTTCCAGGAACTCCGCGCGCGCGTCCGGCAAGGCCTCGAAGTGTTCGGGAGCGAGTTCGGCGCGTTCGCCGCGCTCTTTGCGGCGGGCGCGATACTTCGTATAGGCGACACGGTTGAGGATGGTATACGCCCAGGAGGAGAACGTCGCGCCTTCCCGCGGCGCGTACCGCGGCGCGTAGAGATACATTTTCGTGAAAGCGTCCTGCACGGCCTCTTCGGCATCCTCCGGGCTGCGGAGGATGGAGCGCGCGCGCCGGAGGAGCGCCGCTTCGTAGCGGCGGACGAGGATGGCGAAAAGCTCCGGCTCCCGCTGGCTCCGCGCGAGCACCTCGGCGTCGGGGAGCGCGCCAAGATCGAGTGCATCACTTGAAAAAGTCATCGTTTCGGTTATCATACGCTTCGTTCGCCACTCTACAACTCCGTATAACCGCCGCAAGGCGTTTTTAGTTTCATCCCTATGGCCGTGCTTTCCTACAACGATATCCTTCCGAAAACA
>JAKAJJ010000045.1 GCA_021813835.1 bacterium
GATCTCGAAGCGCCTGCCGCCTTCGCTCAGCTCGCGCGTGTTCGATACGTGCGGCCCGCCGCAGAACTCGATGGAAAACGCCTGCGCGAATTTCGGATCCTCCGGCGTCGCGTCTTTCGGCCCTACTGAGTACACGCTCACCTGCTCCGGATACGCCGCTCCGAACTCATGCTCGGCGCCGAGCTTCTCCGCCTCCTCCTTCTTCATCACGGTGCGGATGACAGGCAGTTCTTCCGCTATTTTCTCGTTCACGACGCGCTCTACCTCGGCCTTCTGCTCGGGCGTCATTTTGCCGCCATGGGAGAAATCGATGCGCAGGCGCTCGCTCGTGATGTTGCTCCCCCGCTGATGCACCTCCGGGCCGAGCACCTTGCGGAGCGCCGCGAGAAGGAGATGGTGGGCGGTGTGGTAGCGCACCGTCTGCCGCGCATGATCGGCGAGCCCGCCCGCGAACTTCTGCGCCGCCCCGGCGCGCGAGAGCGCCTGATGCGCTTCAAATTTTGTCTTATAAACCTTACTCATATCTGGAGCAGTTTTTATTCCACGCGATACTATCTCAAGCATTGTGAGTTCAGGCGGAAATCCGTCCGTTGTATACAAGTCGAATACGTCTTCACCGGTAAGCACCCCATTTGTTGAGAGAATCTTGTCTAGCTTTCGCAGACCGCTTTTTACTGTTTTGCGAAAAAGAGTTTCTTCCTTTTTCAATTCCTCTCGAATAAATGCATTTTTTTTCAATATGAAAGAATATTGGTCTGCGTAAGATTTCCCATAACCTTCCGCTACATCTACGAGAATCATTTCTTTTATACCTAATCGATCTGCTGCCAGAATTGCACCCCGAATTAATCGACGCAATACATAGCCCTGTTCGTTCGGTCCTGGCACGACCTCATGTGCCAACATAAACGTTGCTGCACGTGCATGGTCCAATATGATTCGATATGTCGGCTTGACCTCCTGGTTATAGTCATATTTCCATAGAGCTCGCTCTTCAATTTTTGCGCGCGCTCCGTCGAAGACGTCGATGAGGAACACGTCCGGATCGTTGCGGGTCGCGGCCGCGAGACGCTCGAGGCCCCCGCCGAAGTCCACGTTCTTCTTCGGCAGCTCGCCGAAGGAGCTGTCATCCTTCTTGATGAACTGCATAAAGACGGAGTTGCCGATCTCGACGAAGCGCCCGCAGTCGCAGTTCGGGTGGCACTCCTTGCCGTACGCGGGGTCGTGCGGCAGGCCGAAATCGTAAAAGACCTCGGAGTCCGGACCGCCTATTTCGCCGGGCGGCATTTTGCTCGGTACGCCCGCGCGGCTCCACCAGTTTTTCTTCGCGCCGTAGGAGAAGATGCGTTCGTCGGGGATGCCTATCCCCTTCCAGATTTCCGCCGACTCCGTATCCGCTTCCATGCCGCTCTCTTCATCGCCGGAAAAGGTCGTTACGTACAGCTTCCCGGGCTCAAGGCCGAGGCCTTCTTCTTTGCTCGTGAGGAATTCATAAAGCCAGGACAGCTGCTCTTTCTTGAAATAGTCGCCCAGGGACCAGTTGCCGAGCATCTCGAAGAACGTCGTGTGGCGGTTGTCGCCGACTTCCTCGATGTCCTCCGCGCGCAGGCACATCTGCGAGTCGGCGAGCCGCGCGCCTTCCGGATGCCTCTCGCCGAGGAGGTACGGCACGAGGGGCTGCATCCCGCTCGAGGTGAAGAGGGTCGTCGGGTCGTTCTCGGGCACGATGGGCGCCGACGGGATGACGGCGTGCCCCCGCGCCTTGAAGAAATCCAGATAGCGCTTGCGGACCTCCGCGACGGTCATAATCCAAAAAGATAGCACGCGTCGCGGAATTCATGTAGTATGGCGCCTATGGCTGCGGTAAAAAACGGATGGGGGTTCGACGTGCGCGATATCGACGCAAGCATCCGGCCGCAGGATGATTTCTTCCACTATGCGAGCGGTGCGTGGATGAGGAAGAATCCGATACCGAAAACTGAAGCGCGCTGGGGCTCTTTCACGCAATTGCGCCACGTTACCGATACCCGGCTGCAAACACTCTTGAAAAAAGCTCTTGATGTCAATCGAACGGGAACCGGAAGCGTCGAGCAGATGATACGCGACCTTTATCGCTCAGGAACGGATATTGCTCGGAGACGGGTTCGCGGCCTCGCGCCGCTCCGGAAATGGCTGAGTCGCGTTGAAGCTATACGGGAGGTGCGCGACATCGTCCGCCTTGTCGCGCATCTTGAGCGTATCGGCTCGGGCGGCATCTGGGGCCTCGGTATCGATCAAGATAGGAGAAATAGCGACCGTTACATTATCTGCCTGGGCCAGGGCGGTCTCGGTATGCCCGATCGCGATTACTACCTGAAAGATGACGCCGAGTCCAAGCGCGTACGAAGCGCGTATGGGAAGCATCTCGCGCGTCTTCTCGCCCTCGCGGGACGCCGGAAGGAAGCGCGGCGAGAAGCATCCATCGTGGTCGAAATGGAAACCGCGCTTGCCAAGATATCGATGAAGAAAGAGGACGTGCGGGATGTGGACAAAACTTATCACAAAAAGTCGCTCGCTCAGCTGAAGAAACTCGCGGAGCGAATCGACTGGGGAGAATATTTCGACATTCTCGGAGCCGCGCCGAAAGAAGTGATCGTGATGCAACCCGAGTTCTTTGCGCCGGCCGAGCGTCTCCTCGTCTCTTACCCGATAGAATCATGGAAAATATACCTGCGCACGCGCCTCATCAGTGATTTCTCCCCGTTTCTCACCCCTGAGCTGGAGAAAGAAAACTTCTCTTTCTACGGCACGGCGCTCACGGGCACCCGGAAGATGAAGCCCCTGTGGCGACGCATTCTGCGCGTAGTGAACAGCGGGTTGAGCGAGCTCGTGGGCGAGCTGTATGTCAAAGAATACTTCCCTGCCGAGGCCAAGAGGAAAGTGGCGATGATCGTCGCCGACCTCTTCCGCGCGTATGAAGCGCGCATTAAGAATCTGGATTGGATGAGTTCCGCTACGAAAAGGAAAGCGGTGAAGAAATTGCGCAGGATGAGCCGCAAGCTCGGCTATCCGGACAAATGGAAGAGCTATCGCGGACTCATCATCCGCCCTCGCGAGTACGTGGAAAATATAATGCGCATAAGCGAATATGAGCATCGTCGGGCGCTTCGGCGTCTTGCCAAGCCGGTAGATCGCGCCGAGTGGTTTATGAGCCCGCAGACGGTGAATGCCTACTGCAGTTTCAGTATGAACGACATCGCCTTCCCCGCGGCCATTCTCCAGCATCCGTTTTTTGACATTGCCGCCGACGACGCCTTCAATTACGGTGCGATAGGTTCCGTCATCGGACATGAAATAACGCACGGCTTCGACGACCAGGGTTCAAAGTTTGATGACAGGGGAAACCGGAAGACCTGGTGGACTTCCTCCGACCGCGCCCGCTTTGATGCGAAAGCGAAACGTCTCGTCAAGGAATTTGACGGATATGCAGTCGCCCCCGGAATGAAGGTTAACGGTCATCTCACGCTCGGCGAGAACATCGCCGATCTCGGCGGAATTTCCATCGCCTTTGACGCGTATCAGCTGCGCCTCGCCAAAACGGGCCGGAAAAATATCAGCGGATTCACGCCCGAACAACGTTTTTTCCTCGGCTATGCGGCGACCGAGCGCGAGCAAGAGCGACCGGAATACCGAAAGACGATGGTTATGACGGACCCGCATGCCCCCTCGCGCTTCCGCGTCAACGGCCCGCTCTCAAATCTTCCCGAATTCTACGAGGCGTTCGGGGTGACGGAGAGCGATAAACTCTACCGGGCCCCGAAAGACCGCGCGAAGATCTGGTGAAATTACGAGAGGTTCGTCAATGCTTCCCTTTCTTGTGCGTGCGCCTCGGCGAGGCGCACGGTCAGCCGGTGCTCGGGCAGGCGTTTTTGCGCGATGCGAAGCGTTTCGCCGTGGTACCAGAGGTATTCCTCCGCTGTGTGCCCGAACTTCTCGAAGATGCCGTCGCCGTTCTTGCCGATCTCCTCGAGCATGCTCTCGATATTGTCGATCTTGTCGGCAACGGCGATGAGGAGCGCGTCGTCGGGACCGGACGCGACGCGCTCGAGGTACCGCACCTTGCGTTCGCGCCACGGAATGCGCTTCCCGTCCGCCTCTTTCACCTCGCTCACGCCTTCGACGAGCGCGGCGACACGCTCGCCGAACGCCGCGACAAGTTCCTCGCGCGTCGTATCGGTGTCCTCGAGCGTGTCGTGGAGAAGCGCCGCCGAAACCACGTCGTCGTCCGCGCCGTCCTCGGCGACGAGGAACGCCGTCGAGAAGAGGTGCGTCACGTACGGCAGTGGCTCCGTCTCGAGGCGCATCTGGCCGTGGTGCCTGCGCGCCGCGAACTGGATGGCCTTCTTTATCTGCGGCGTGTGGTTCATCAGAGCCAGTCTATCGGCACTTCGCCGTGCGCGGCAAGATAGGCGTTCGCTTTGCTGAAATGCTTAGAGCCGAAAAAACCGTTCGCGGCGGAAAAAGGCGACGGATGCGCCGCTTCGAGCACGAGATGTTTCGATCGGTCGATGTGGGCCCCCTTCGCCTTCGCATAGTTGCCCCAGAGCATAAACACGAGGTGCTCGCGCTCCTCGGACAGCGCGCGAATGGCCGCGTCCGTGAATCGCTCCCAACCGCGCTCCTGGTGGGAACCGGCGATCCGCGCCCGCACGGTGAGGGTCGCATTCAGAAGGAGCACGCCCTGCACGGCCCAGCGCGCGAGGTCGCCGTTCGTGTGCACGAGCGGCTGTCCCAGATCGTCCGCGATTTCCTTGAAGATGTTCAGGAGCGAGGGCGGAGGCGGGA
>JAKAJJ010000046.1 GCA_021813835.1 bacterium
CCGATCTGCGGGCGATTCCCTGCGCCGAAATGAAGCGGTTGTAATTCTCAAGCGAGAATTTCGAATCGATTGGCACGATTTTTTTGTTCACGAATACGGCCGCATCCACGATTTCCCCGTTCTTGAACGGATACTGCATTTGATACATCCCGGGCGGAAGCACGTTCTTGAGCACCGTTTCGAGATAGTATTCGCCGAGGATGCCGCGCTGCTTCGGGTTCTTGAGTATGTCCTGCAGATTCTGGAGCTGCTGCGCGAACCCCTGCGTTTGCCGGCCGATTTCTTTCACGCTCGTGACCTCCTGCGTGATCTCCTTGATGAGCCGCGACGATTCGGCGAATTGGCGGTGCGCGCTCTCCTGCATCAGCTTTGAGGATTCCGAGACGCGCGCGTCAAGCGTGCGCGCGAGCTCCTGCATCTGCTGCTGGAGGAGCACCATCGCACTTCCCTCTTCTGGTTTGGCTATGCCCTTCCGGAACAGGTTGAAAATGACGACGAGGCCGCCGACGAGAATGATGAGAATGAGGATAGCGAGCACCGAGAGCAAATCCATAGCTGTAGTATACTCTCCCCTATGGCTATCCACGAAACTCTGAAGCAATCCATCCCCGACGCGCTCCGGGCGCATGACGAAGTGCGGCTCCGGACGCTCCGCTCGCTCGTCACCATGATGACGAACGAGGTCGTCGCCAAAAAGCGCAAGCCCGACGAATTCCTCGCCGATGAAGAGGCGCTCGCGGTCCTCAGGCGTGCCGCGAGCCAGCGCAAGGATTCCATCGGGCAATTCGAGAAGGCATCCCGCCTCGATCTTGCCGAGCCGGAGAAAGCCGAGCTCGTTATCATAGAATCGTATCTTCCCAAGATGATGAGCCGCGAGGAAATTGAGGCAATCGCAAAAGCGAAAATGGCCGAACTCGGCATAACAAGCAAGGCCGACGGCGGCAAATTCACTGGTATGCTGATGAAAGAGCTGAGAGGCAAAGCCGATGGCGGCGAGGTCAAGGCGGTCGTGGACGGTCTTTTGACGTAGTTTTCTGCGGTATCGCGAGAGCTTTCTTTGCGTGATATAGTGTAATTATGCCGAACCGCACGGAGGGTCCGATGAACAGTTCCCGGCCAGAAAACCGACTCACGGCAGACGACATCGCGGAGATGCGCGCGCGGGAAGAGGAAGGCAAGAAGGCGACAGAGAAGATAAATCAGATCCTTACCAGCCACGGCGTTCCCCTACAACCGGCCTCGGATGCCCTTGAGAAGGCCTTCGGGAAGAAACTGGCCCGGAGAATGCGCAAGGAGGGAGAGCTTCTCAGTCGCGGCGATCCGCCAAGCAGCAAAGAGTGACGCCCCGCGTCCTCCTGCCGGCAGGATAGTCCTGCCGGCCGTTGTTTTCGGGACGTCCCTCTTTCATTTTGTGACTCCACGGGGGCTCGAAAAACCAGATGGAGTAAAGCAGGCGATATTCAGAGATGACCGTCGCGCCTTAAGCGCGATGGCTCGGAAGGGCGGGGAGCGCGCGGCCCTCAACCGCGCTCTTCGGGAGGCAAAAAAGAAGAGTGGCAGAGGGAAGCGGGGGCGGAACAGGCAAAGCTGCTCTCCCTTTCGCCGGAGGGCGACGTTCTTCCGCCGGTTACGCCCGCGGAAGAAGAACCGCACAGGTAAGCTCCCCAGCTCCCGTGCTTGTTTTTATACTCCCCTCTTCTTATCTATTACAAATACTTCTGCCTTGTTTTTGAGTTCCTCTGTGATAGGATGCCGGCGGATCAGGGTCGCCAGGAAGGCGCCTCATCATGTGCTGTGATCCGTTTGTAATGCAAGTGAAGGAAGCGCAACAGAAAAGTCTGTCATAGTAAGCCCACGGAAACGCGGGATGGTGGCAGATAGGGGTGTCACAGCCCCTCATAGTGCGAGCTTCTGCGCACGATCCGGGGTCCCGGCCGTGACTCGCGCCGAGATCGTTTCTTGGCCCGCGCGCGGACACGACGCCGGGCAGCGGCACAGCGGCGGACCGGTCCCCGGTTGTCTAAGGTGTAGTCATGCCCAAGCATGTGAATGCCTTCCTGGCGCTTTAGGCAATGTCCTTTTCGGTTCAATTCAACTTCTTGGAGGATCGCTATGGAGCGGAAAGAACCCGCGGTCCTTCGGAGACCGCGCAGAAATGCCGATGAAGATTCCCCGCTCCCCCTCGCGAATACCGTCGGCGGGCGGCCGCATATCGACTTTTCCTGGAAGCGGGATGCGAACGGGAAACGCCGGTTGATCGGGAACCCGAACAAACCGATGCGGAAGCTCCACGAGCTGTTCGGAAGGTATCTGAAGGCGGGTATCGAGGCGATGGGAGACGATAATCATCCGCTCATCAGACTCCCGTCGTCGAGCGCGTTCGTAAAAGGAACGAATCCGCTCAAGAACGCCGAAAGGCACCGCGATGGAAAGTTCTTTTACATCACGGACGTCAAGGACGCGTATCCGAGCGTTGACCTTGAGAGGCTTGCCGCGCTCGTCGTGTACGTCAGAAGGTACCATGAGTACAAGCTCGACTTCTCTCTCAGAGCACTGGGGCAAAATCCGGCGCTTGCGGGGGAGCTTCGCGAGGACCGGCTGTTCCCCTCGGTCCTTGCCTTCCTTGAGTCATTCTGTTCGGGTCCGCGCGGCGAGGGTTTGGCGGTCGGTGGCCCGCTTTCGCCGTACCTCTTTAACCTGTACTGCGAGGTGTTCTCCGACCAGAACCTGCGAAGGGTGTGTGCGAAATACGGGATCACCTTCACCCGGTACGCCGATGACAATGTGTTCTCGCGGCAGAAACCCATTATCGGCGATATCCGCCGGGAATTGCGGCGATGTATCGACCGTGCCGGCTTCGAGGTAAATCACCGCAAATCGAGGGTCCTTTCGCGCGAGATGGGGGTGGTTCACGTTACGAAGATCGGTCTGCGCGGCGATCCTTCGGTTCCAGGGAAAACAATTCTCGTATTCCCGAAGAAAAAAGGAGACGTCTCCACGGTGTGATCGGGAGCTACCTGACGATGCAGATGGATTGGCCGGAGAAAGTGAGCGGGCTCATCTCCGAGTTCATGTACTACTACAAGAATGTCGAGCAACCGACAGCGACCGACCGGAAAACATTTGAACTCTGTAAGGAGTTCGAAAACGAGTGGTCGAGGCATCGTTGATCGCTAGCAGTGCCGCTGCTAGCGATTTTTGTTTATCGAACCGGGGAGTTACTTCCCTCTTCTCTCTTTTTTTGTTATAAAACGCTGGCGGCCTCATCGTCTAGCGGCCAGGACACATCCTTCTCAAGGATGGAACCGGGGTTCGATTCCCCGTGAGGTCATACCTTCTTCTCCCACCGCTTTTCCTGGCGGACGAGCTGTACGCAATCTTCGGGGCGCGCGAGGAGCGCTTTGACGATTCGTTCGGTGCGAACCGACTGGGAACCCTTTACGAGAACGACGTCGCCCGCGCGGACGATATCCGGGAGCGCGGCGGCCGCGGCACGGGCATCGTCGAATGTCATGCCGCAGGCATCGTCCGATGCGGCGGCGAACGCGCGGGCCCGGATGCCGACCGCGGCGACCACGTCGGCCGCGGCGGCTGCGAGCGAACCGATGCGCTCATGCTCGGCAACCGAATAGCGGCCGAGCTCGAGCATATCGCCGAGGACAGCGATGCGGCGCTTCGCGTGCGGGAACGCTTTGAGCGTCCGGAGCGCTTCTTCGACCGCCGCGGGCGACGAATTATAGGAATCGTCGATGACCACCGAGCCGTTCACCCCGGCGAAGAGGCGGCCGCGGCCGGGCGGCGGCTCGTAGCGTTCCAGGCGCTCGAGCGCCTCCGGGAGCGGGATGTCGAACGCCGCGGCCGCGGCAAGCGCGGCCGCGGCCGGCAGCAACTGCGTTTCCCCCACCGAGCCGCGCACGATAAGGCGCCCCTTCTCTTCCCCCTGGGCGACATCCGCCGCCATTCCGGCGACTTTTCCGCCTTCCTCATAAAAACGAGCGGCGCTTATGCGTACGGTAGCGCCGCGTGCCGCGCCGTAGGAGAAAATGCGCGCGCTCGTCCGGGCGGCCATACGGGGGGCATGGGAGCCGCCGAGCGGGATGATGAGCGGCGCGCCGCCCGCGAGCGCGTAGGCGGGCGAGAACTCCTCTTCGCGCACCGCTTCGGGCGAGGCGTACGCTTCGACGTGCACCGGTATCTCGGGTAGCCGCGTCACGACAACAGCGTTCGGCGTCGCGATGTGCAGGATGCGCGCAAGGTCGCCCGGCTTGTCCGCCCCCACTTCAAGCACGAGCATATTCGGGTAGTGATTCGGCAGGATGAGCAACGCGAGCGCGCTCTTCAGTACGGAGAACCAGGCGAGCGGATTGTTCCACGGATTCCCGACGCCGAGGATCGTGAACGGGACGCCGAACTCGCTGTTGAAGCTTTTCTCGCTCTTGCGGACGAGGAAGCGCGCGGCGAGCGCCGCCGCGACGGCGTCTTTCGCGGAGGTCTTCCCCACCGATCCGGTCACCATCACGATGCGCGGCCGGTAGCGGCGCACGACCGCCCGCGCGCAGAGGGCGAGGGAAAAAGCGGCGATGGATTTGAGGAGGCGCTTCATAGGGCCGTGCTGGTCGCGACGCCGCGGTCAGGGGGCACAGCGTAATAGTCGATGAGGAAATGCACAAGGTCGAGCAGGGTCGGCGTCAGCGTCTCGGAGGCATACTCCACGTGCTTCGGATCGTTCGTGTAGAGGAGGATGATGAAGCGCGGATCAAACGACGGGAAAAAGGC
>JAKAJJ010000047.1 GCA_021813835.1 bacterium
AAATTATCGCCTCCGAAGGCCCCGCCTAACGTCGCGCCGCGCTGCTGGAGCACGATGCCGACGATGAGGAGGATTGAGAGGATGATTTCCGCGTACGGCAGTGCCGATACGAGTGCCTCCATCTGTAAGGGAGAGCATAGCACGGGAGCCGCGCGCGCGGCAAGTGCCGCGCGCGTTGACAACCCGCGCACATTTTTCCTATACTGCTCGCCGCACGGGCTTTTATCCGTTTATATGCAGGCACTATGACGAAGAAGCTTTCACTCAAGCCGCTTGGCGACCGCGTCGTGGTCAAGCCGGCAGGAAAAGAGGGCGAGAAGAAACTCGCCTCCGGCATCATCATTCCCGCATCGGCCGACAAGGAACGGCCGATGATGGGCGAGGTCGTCGCCGTCGGTCCCGGCAAGTACGAGGACGGCGCGCGCGCGCCGATGGCGGTCAAGGAGGGCGACCGGGTCCTCTTCAGCAAGTACGGCTACGACGAGGTGAAGCTCGACGGCGAGGAATACTACGTCCTTTCCGAATCGGGCATTTTAGCAATCCTGAACTAACCGAGCGATACTATGGCGAAACAGATCATCTTTTCCGAGGACGCGCGCAAAGCGCTTGCCAGCGGCATCTACCAGGCCTCGCGCGCCGTGAAGGTCACGCTCGGCCCGAAAGGCCGCAACGTCGTGCTCGAGAAATCCTACGGCGGCCCGCGCATCACCAACGACGGCGTCTCCATCGCGAAGGAGATCTCGTTCAAGGACCGGTTCGAGAATATGGGCGCCGACATCGTGAAGGAGGTGGCGAGCAAGACGAACGACACCGCGGGCGACGGTACGACCACCGCGGTCGTCCTCCTCGAGGCGCTCGTCCAGGAGGGGCTCTCGCGCGTGATGCGGGGCGCGAACGCGATGGGCATCCGCGCGGGGATGGAGAAGGCGAAAGCCGCGGCGCTCGCGGAACTGAAAAGAATCGCGAAACCGATCGCGGGCAAGGCGCAGGTCAAGCAGGTCGCGAGCATCTCGGCGGAATCCGAGGTTCTCGGCGGCATCATCGCCGAGGCGGTGGAGAAAGTCGGCGCGCGCGGCGTCGTTACGGTGGAGGAGAGCCAGGGGACCGAGCTCTCCTACGACCTCGTCGAGGGGCTCGAAATCGACAAGGGCTACGTGTCGCCGTATATGGTGACGAATCCGGAGCGGATGGAAGCGAGCATGAAGGACGCGCTCATCCTCACGACCGACAGGAAAATAGCGAACGTGCAGGAAATCCTCCCGCTCCTCGAGAAAGTCGCGCAGGCGGGGCGCAAGGAGCTCGTCGTCATCGCGGACGACGTCGAGGGCGACGCGCTCGCGACGTTCGTGGTGAACCGGCTCCGCGGCTCCTTCAGCGTGCTCGCGGTAAAGGCGCCGGGCTACGGCGACCGCAAGAAGGAGCTTCTCGCGGACATCGCCGCCGTCGTCGGCGGCCAGGTCATTTCGGAGGAAGTCGGCATCACGTTCGAAAACGCGACCCTCGCGATGCTCGGGAAGGCCGCGCGCGTCACGGCGACCAAGGATGCGACGACGATCGTGGGCGGCAAGGGCAAGAAGGCCGACATCGAAGCGCGCGTCGCCCAGCTCGAAGCCCAGGCCGAGCTCACCGACTCCGCGTTCGACAAGGAACGGATCGAGGAACGCGTCGCGAAACTGACCGGCGGCGTCGCGGTCATTTCGGTGGGCGCGGCGACCGAGACCGAGATGAAGTACCTGAAGGACAAGATCGACGATGCCGTGAAGGCGACGAAGGCCTCCCTCGAGGAAGGGATCGTGCCGGGGGGCGGCGCGGCGCTCGCCAAAATCGCGAAGAAGCTCGCCGCGCAGGGAGAGAAGATGACGGCGGACGAAGAGGCGGGCTACGGCATCGTCGTGAACGCGCTCACCGTGCCGCTCGCGCAGATAGCGCTGAACGCCGGCAAGGACGATGCGGCGGTCATCGTGGAGAAAGTGCAGGCCGGAAAGGCGCAGGCCGGCTATGACGCCGTGAAGGACGAGATTGCCGACGATATGGTCGCGGCGGGCATCATCGACGCGGCGAAAATGCCGCGGATGGCGCTCGAGAATGCCGTCTCGGCGGCGGCCATCCTCCTCACGACCGAAGCGGCGGTGGCGGAGATCCCCGAACCGAAGAAAGAGGCGCCTGCCGGCGGCATGGGCGGAATGGATTTTTAAAGCGGGGGATCGGTATGAGCGCGGCGCCCGCGGAGAACCGCGGGCGCCGCGTTTTCAAGGCGTCTCGTTATAGGCGACGACCTCCCAGCCGCGCGCCGCACCGAGCATCTTCCACGGATGGAATTCGCAGACGGTGATGCCCGCGTTGTCGGACGCGTTGAAAAACGAAAGCTTCGCGTAGTCGGCGGCATGGAGGCGGTCGCGGTAGAGGAGGTACGCGATGAGCATCTTGAGGAAGATGCCGTGCGTCACGACGCAGGTCTCGCGCGCGCCCTGGCGCGCCAGAAGCGCGAGCGCGCGCCGCGCGCGCCGCTTCAGGTCCTCGAAGTTTTCTTCGTCCGAGAAGCGGTAGGAGTCGATGTGGTACGAGCGGTCCATCTGATCGACGATGCGGATGACCTCCGGATCGTCGGCGTTCTTGCCGACGATTTCCGAGGGATTGCGCCGTTCGCCGAGAAGCGGCGAATAGAGCACGTGCACCTTGAGATGCGCGTTAATGAGTGCGGTCGTTTCGCGCGCCCGCTCGAACGTGCTCGAAATGATGCGCTCGATGGGGAACTGCGCGAGGTAGAGCCCGGCGCGCTCCGCCTGCGCGCGGCCGTTTTCGGAGAGTCCGCCCTCTTCGCCCTGGCGGATATTCTGCGCATTCAAAACTGTTTCGCCGTGGCGGACGAAGTAGAAGCGCCGCGGCCGCATAAAAAAGAAGACCAGCGCGACGAAGAGGAGCGCGAAGGAAAGGGGAACGAGGACGGGGGCGAGCGCCGCGAGAAGCGCGGAGGACGTGAGCATCACTGCCAGTATAGCCGATGGAGCGGCTCCGGATGCTAGAATGTTTCCCATGAAGAGCGCATGAGCGGCAGGGGACTCATCTGGGGCGGGATGATCGTCGGTTCGACGGTCGGAAGCGTGCTCCCGTACTTCTGGAACGGCGGCGCTTTCTCCTACCTCCTCTGGAGCGCCGCCGGCGGCATCGCCGGCATCTGGGTCGGTTTCAAGCTTGCGAAAGCGACGGGCGCCTTCTAGGCGCCCGCGTTCTCCGGCGGCGGCGCTTTTCGCGACCGAAAGAAGAGCGCTCCTACGGCTATCGCGCTGAAAGCGGCGATAACGAACGAGCCCGCGATGTCGAGCGCGTGGTGCACGTGCGCGAGCACGCGCGCGCCGCCGACCAGAAGCGCGAGGAGCCAGAGAAGCGCGGCAAGCGGCGCATTGAACGCCGAGACGATGGCCGCGAGCGTGCCGGTCAGAAGCGCATGGTCGGACGGGAACCCGTTGTCCGGCGCGTGGGAGAAGAGCGGGATCACGGACGGGTCGGCGACGAACGGCCGCGGGTCGTAAAACAGGTGCCCGGCAAGGAGGCCGAGGAGATAGCTCGTCGGCAGTACGAAAAGGGAGAAGAGGAAGAATTCTTTTTTCCGCCTCGTCGCGAGTCCGTAGAGGACGAAGAGCACTACCGGCACGAGGTAGAGGTACTGCGCGACGGCGACGATGGCGGCATCCATAGATCGTTCAGTATACACCGGTGCGGCAAATGCTGAACGAGGTTAGAACGTATTTTGAGCACGTGGAGGCGTGGGAGATGTTCCCGGATTTCAGCAGTGCACTTGAATTCTAATCTGAATTGCAACACGCCTTCTCATACGTCGCGCAAGGTGTTCGCCAGCCGAGAGATTCCCGAGGCGGGTGGTTCATGAGATCCACGACGTCAGCAAGCTCTCGTTTTGATACGGTACGAAAGTCCGAGCGCTTTGGAAAGGGCCGGCGCAGCCGGCCGTTCGTGTTCTCGTTCTTTCCGCGCTGCCACGGGTGGCTGCGAGCTCGACTCGAACCCTTGATGGTATCGCCTTCCCAGCCGAGAGCCGGGCGTTCTTCGATCGAGCGAACGTGTTTCGTCCAGCCCTGCTTCTTGGCTCTCTTTGAGCCGTATCGCCGCCGTTTGCGTCCTCTCTGCGGCAAACGACCGAGAAGATCCGGTCGTGACCGGTACAGCCAGGCATACGGCGTCTGATGATGCCGGCCGAGACAGTATCCGATCACCTTCGACGAGACGAGCGGGTCGAGGAGCGCTTCGGCAAGCGTGGCGAGCCGTTCGTTATTCTCGAGCAGTCGTGCATCTTCCTTCGCTTGTCTGCGCCGCTCGCGTGCGAGACAGTCGGCGTGCGTGGCGTGATATGAGCCGTCTTCTCGCGCATTGCGCTGCAATTCCCGACAGACGGTCGAGCGGTGAACGCCCAGGTGCTCTGCGGCTTCCGATTGGTTAAAGCCCTCCCGCAGGAGAGCGGCTAGCGCGACTCGTTCGTCGCGCGTACGATGTGTATGCATACCCGTATGGTGGTTAGGTTGTTCAACACTCCTAGCGTACCTGCGGGTATGCGCTTTTCAATGCGTCAGGGTTTGTTGCGTTTAGGGTGAGAATTCACTGGCAGTTTCTGCACAAGTTCAGATACATTTGGCACTCCTCATAACTGAGGAGATATGCGGATTTTCAGCACGGTGCGGGGTACAGAGGGTTGGTTGTGGCTGTACG
>JAKAJJ010000048.1 GCA_021813835.1 bacterium
CGCCCTCAAGCGCCAACGCAGGCGCAAAGGCCCGCGGTTTCCCCGCCGCCTGCGGTTCCTTCCGCAAGCGCTCCCGCTGTTCGCCCATCCGCTTCTGCGCTCCTGCCCCGGAGCGTAGCGCCCCTGTCCTCCCGCCGGAGAACCTTCCCGGGGCGCCGGTCGCGGCGCAACCTGCCCATCCGAGGGTCGCGCCCCCGCCCGCCGCGTCCTATCCGATGGATCCCTACCGCGAGCCGATAGAATAGCGCCGGGTTGCGTTCCCGCGCACACTTATATATAGTGCCTGCATCCCGCGGCTCGCGGGTTTTATAAATGGCCACCATCAACCAGCTTTCAAGGAAAGGGCGCAAGACGAAGGCGCGCAAGACGAGCGTGCTCGCGCTCGCGCGCGGCTTTAACGCGCTCGAGAACCGCCCGACCCGCTACCCCTCTCCCTTCAAGCGCGGCGTCTGCACGAAGGTGACCACGAAGACCCCGCGCAAGCCGAACTCCGCCATCCGCAAGATCGCCCGCGTCCGCCTGACCAACGGTATGGAAGTGACCGCGTACATCCCCGGGGAGGGGCACAACCTCCAGGAGCACTCGGTCGTGCTCGTGCGCGGCGGACGCGTGAAGGACATCGGCGTCCAGTACACCATCGTCCGCGGCAAGCTCGACACCGGAGGCCTCGAGAAGCGCCGCACTGCCCGCTCGCGCTACGGCGCGAAGCGCCCCTCCTAATTATGCGCCGGCCTCTCAAGAAAAAGCGTGCGTGGCGTCCTGACCTTGCGTACGGATCGGAGACCGTGACCCGCTTCATCAACGCGGCGATGTGGAGCGGCAAGAAAGACACGGCTCGCGCCGTCGTGTACGGCGCGCTCGCGAAAATAAAGGAGGGAGGAGCCGATCCGCTTGAGACCTTCGAGGCGGCGCTCCGGAACGCCTCCCCCCTTATGGAAGTGCGCTCGCGGCGCGTCGGCGGCGCGAACTACCAGGTGCCGCGCGAAGTTCCCCAGCAGCGCCGCCTCGCGCTCGCGTTCCGCTGGATCATCGGCGGCGCGCGCGCGAAGAAAGGCCGTCCGATGTCGGACAAGCTCGCCGAGGAGATTCTTCTCGCGGCGAAGAACGAAGGCGACGCCATCAAGAAAAAGGACGAGATGCACCGCATGGCCGAGGCCAACAAGGCCTTCGCCCACTTCGCGTGGTAAAAGTGCGATTTTTGAACTAATCCACAGCGGTCGCTTGCGGCCGCACGATTTGTTAGAGTTTGCTATTATACAAAGAGTTATGCCCATACATAAAGAGAAGTATCAGAATGCCGTTCTGTACCTCTGTCAGAAACTGAAGGGCGAGATACGCGGCAAGAAAAAGCTTGCAAAATTACTGTATTTTGCTGATTTTGATTTTTATGAAAATTACGCACGTTCCATCACGGGCGATGTGTACCGTGCACTACCAATGGGGCCTTTCCCGTCTGCGCTTGAGGAGATAACTGAGCAGTTATCTAAAAAAAATGTTCTTGATATCGAAAGTGTTGAGAATGGAGGTACATTTAATCCGACAGAAGTGTATCGAGCTAAATCTGACCCCGACATTTCTATGTTAACCCAAGAAGAGAGGTCAATGCTTGATCGTATTGCATTAAAATATGGTCATCTTAGCGGAAAACAACTTGAAGAACTTTCGCACGCAGAAGCCCCATATATCGGAACTGAACTACGCGAAGAGATACCCTACGAGCTAGCGTATTATCGAGAGACAGACTTTAGTGACTTATGTCCCGTCTAGAGTTTATCTATCACGATGGCGTTGAGAAAGAAATCGCCGCACTCGAGCGGCGATTTCGTACAATACGAGACGGTCTTTCAAGTTTTGAACGCCTCTGCGAAAAGCAATTTCACCCAATACATCCGCAGCAAGTCATAGCTCCCGGCAAATTACATCGCGTGAGCCAAAACGATATCTGGGCATTATGGAAAGCAGAGTTGGTTGTTCCAAATTCTGGACTCAAACCGAATCAGTGGCCGCGTGTCTGGTTTGCTGTAAAAGGGGCTGTCTTAGTATTTCTTTGCATTGGTTCCCATGCGGACAATTACGACAATAATGAGATGGACAGGTTGGCGTCATCTCGTGTAGGAGATATGTTTTGATGCATTAGGGCTGATACCAACAAAGCCTTTACCCACTTCATATGATAGAATGTCCATAATGTTGAGGGAATCCTTTTATATTTTAGGGGCGCTCGCTTTGCTCGCATGGCAACCATCCGCGACAAATGCGCTACTTGCCTTGATCATATGGATGCTTGCCGAACGTTTTCGCAGAGGAAATTAAAAAGAACGAAAGTCTTATGGAAGAAGAAACTGAAGTGGCAAAATGTCTGACTGGACGTTGCGGGGGAGAAATGATTTGGACAGGTAATTCTATGGGGAATGGAGAAGGGAAAATGTTAGATGGTTCTTACTCAAGACCAAATGACAAGCAGTTTTGTTGTAACAAGTGTGGACATGTTTGTTACGAAAGTGATTTTGGCAGGTAGGTTGATTGGAGTGGGCCAGAATGCTCCGTCCATTTCGCGGCGGGGATGGCGGTATGACCTGTTTTACTTTTCTCGATATTTCGGCTATTCTCTAAAGAACGCCGCGGCGCCTTTTACTGCCAAGCGAGTGAGCGAAAAAGAAATTCCCATTTCATTTTTCCGAACGAGCGCTGGTAGAAAGATGCCGGAGGCAGCTTATTTTTTTATCTGACTTATGAACCGCGACTATCCGCTTGAGCGAGTGCGCAATTTCGGCATCATCGCCCACATCGACGCGGGCAAGACGACGACGTCCGAGCGCGTCCTGTTCTACACCGGCGCCCAGCACAAGATCGGCGAGGTGCACGAAGGGGAGACGACGACCGACTGGATGGAGCAGGAGCGCGAGCGCGGCATCACCATCACCGCCGCCGCCATCACCTGCTTCTGGACGAAGACCGGCGAACCGGACAAGAAGGACACGGCGAAAAAATACCGTTTCAATATCATCGACACGCCGGGGCACATCGATTTCACCGCCGAAGTGAAGCGCTCGATGCGCGTCCTCGACGGCGCCATCGTCGTCTTCGACGGCGTCGCGGGCGTCGAGCCGCAGTCGGAAACCAACTGGCGCTACGCCGACGAGGCGAAGGTGCCGCGCGTCTGCTTCATCAACAAGCTCGACCGCACCGGCGCGTCGTTCGAGAATTCCTACAAGAGCATCCTCGACCGGCTCTCGCCGAAGGCCATCCGGATGCAAATCCCCATCGGCGAGGAGTCCGCGCATGAAGGCGTCGTCGACCTCCTTGCGATGAAGGCGTACGCCTTCGGCGGGGATATGGGCGAGAACGTCATCGAAGGCGAGATTCCGGAAAATCTCGCCGCCGCGGCGAAGAAGCACCGCGGCGAGCTCGTCGAACGCATCGTCGAGCAGGATGACGCCGCGATGAGCGCCTATCTGGAAGGGAAGGAGCCGCCCGTGGAAGAGCTGAAGGCGATATTGCGCAAGGCCGTCATCGCCAACGAGATCTTTCCGGTGTACTGCGGTTCGGCCTTGAAGAACAGGGGCGTCCAGCTCGTTCTCGACGCGGTCGTCGATTACCTTCCGTCGCCCCTCGACCTCCCGCCCGCGACCGGCACGAACCCGAAGACCGGCGAACCGGCCGAGCGCCACGCCTCCGACGACGAGCCGTTCTGCGCGCTCGCCTTCAAGCTCCAGACCGATCCCTTCGTCGGCGCCCTCACCTTCTTCCGCGTCTATTCGGGCACCCTGTCCGCCGGCTCCTACGTCTACAACTCGACCGTCGGCGCGAAAGAGCGCGTCGGCCGCATCGTGCGGCTCCAGGCCGACAAGCGCGAAGAAGTGCAGCAGGTCTTCGCCGGAGAAATCGCCGCCGCGGTGGGCCTCAAGGAAACGAAGACGTCGCACACGCTCTGCGACGAAGCGAATCCGATCGTGCTCGAAGAGATCAAGTTCCCCGAGCCGGTCGTCAGCTTGCGCATCGAGCCGAAGACGAAGGCCGACCAGGAGAAGATGGGCATCGCGCTCCGCAAGCTCGCCGACGAAGACCCGACGTTCCGCGTGACGACCGACGAGGAGACCGCCGAGACGATCATTTCCGGCATGGGCGAGCTCCATCTCGAGATCCTCGTGGACCGGATGAAGCGCGAATTCAACGTGACGGCGGACGTCGGCAAGCCGCAGGTGGCGTACCGCGAAACGATCCTCGGCTCCGCCGAGACCGAAGGCAAGTACATCAAGCAGACCGGCGGCCGCGGCCAGTACGGCCACGTGAAGATCCGGATGAAGAAGCTCGAGCCGCTCGTCGAAGGCGCGAAAATCGCGAAAAACGTCACGCGCGAAGACCATTTCGAATTCATCAACAACATCAAGGGCGGCGTCGTGCCGCAGGAGTACATCCCGGCCGTGGAGAAGGGCGTCCGCGAGGCGATGGCGCGCGGCATCCTCGCCGGCTTCCCGGTCGTCGACGTGTCGGTGGACCTCTACGACGGTTCCTACCATGAGGTCGACTCGTCCGAAATCGCGTTCAAGATCGCGGCCTCGATGGCGTTCCGGGACGCGGCGCAGAAGGC
>JAKAJJ010000049.1 GCA_021813835.1 bacterium
AATAGAGGAACGACGCGGTGTCTTCGCTTTTCATCATCCACCACGCCTCGTCGATGATCATCAGCCGCTTCTTGAGCTCGTGGCGTATCGCATTCCAGATGTAGTGCGTGATGATGTACATCGCGACCGGCTTCAGCTCGTCTTCCATATCGCGCACGGAGAACACGACGAACTGCTGGTTGATGTCGATATTCGTCGGCTGGTTCATAAAGCCCGCCCACGTGCCGCGGGTGTATTTGGAGAGCCGCTCCACCAAGGATTCGCTCCCCTCCATGCCGGAGAGCACCTGCTCGAAATCGGAAAGCACGGGCGGCTCGGCGCCGGTGAAGTCGGCGTCGCCCGTGATGTCCTTCAAGGCGTAGGTCTCGGTGATCGCGCGGTCGATGATGGCGTCCTCCTCGGGAGTGAGGCCGCCGAGCATGATGCGGAAGAGCCCGACGAGGGTGATGATGTTCGAGCGCAAGATGTCTTTCGGATCCTCGTCCTTCTTGACGGGCGGCAGGTCGAACGGATTGATGTGGTGCTCGGACGAGAGCGAGATGTGGAACGAGCGGCCGCCCGTCGCTTCCGCGAGCTGCTCGTACTCGCGCTCGGGGTCGATGACGATGACGTCCGTTCCGAACATAAGCGAGCGGAGGATCTCGAGCTTCGTCGCGTAGGATTTGCCCGCGCCGGATTTCGCGAAGACGACCGAATTGTAGTTCTCGAGCGAGAAACGGTCGAAGAGGATGAGAGAGGAATTGTGGCGGTTGATGCCGTAGAGGATGCCGCGGTCGCTCGTGAGGTCGAAGGACACGAACGGGAAGAGGGAGGACAGGGGCGAGGAGTTGAGCTTCGAATTGACGAGGAGTTCGTCGGTGCCGAGAGGCAGGCAGGAGCGGAACCCCTGTTCCTGCTGGAACAAGGCGGGTTTCGTGTACACGAGCTTCGCGTCGAGAATGCCGCGGATATCGCCCTCGGTCTTCTCGATGTCTTCGCGCGAATCGCCGTAGAGCGCAAGGTAGAGCCCCACGTCGAAGAGCTTCTCCTGCGCCTGCTGGAGCTTGTCGCGCAGATCCTCGAGGTCCTGGTATGCGGTGTCGAGCATCGGGTCGCGCACGAGCCCCTTCGCTTCGCGCTCGCCGATCTGGCTCTGGACTTCGGCGACCTTCTTCTGGAAGCCGCGGAGCGCTTCCTCCGTGTCGACCGGGTGGATGAAGACGGAGACGTCGAGCACCTTGTCGAGGTTGATGACGGGCGAGAACCAGCTGTCGGAAAGGAAGCGCGGATAGGAGATGGTGTAGAACGTGCGGACGAACTTTTCGCCGAGCTCGAGGTCGCGCGAGCCGATCTTGAGCGCGGTCGGCGCGATGGTGTCGACGAGATTCAGCGCGCCCTGCCGATAAATGTCCCGCGGCAGGACCGGCGTGATGGTCGGCGCGTCTTCTTTCTTGCGGTTGAGGAAATCGAGGAGGGCCATAGCTAGGCGTCGAGGCGGATGGGGTTCTCGAGCTCGCCGGGATTGAAGGAGCGGTAGAGGAGCTCGATGACCTCTTCCGTGCCGAGCGCCGCCGCGCGCACGCCGGTACCCGCAAGCCCTTCCGCGACGAGCGCGAGCCGCTGCTCGAGCTGCGCGCGGTCCTCCTCGAAGGCGGTCTCGCTTGCGCCCCGCGCCGCGGGCTTCTTCCCCTCGAGGAAGCCGACCGCTTTCGCGGCGTCGACGCGCGGCGCGTACGGCACGACGATATAAAATGACTTGGTCATAATGTTCGCCTGGTCGGCGAACGAGCGGACGAATTCGATGTACTCGCGCAGTTGGATGCGCAGGAGCTCGGTCTTCTGCCCCGGCGCCTTCCCTTCGAGAAGCGCGATGTAGGGGCGCAGGTCCATTCGGCGCGAGTTTATGACGATCTGGATCGAGAAGTCGAGCGTATTGAGAAAATTCTGGAAGCCGAGGATGATGGCGTGCTGTTCTTCGGCTGACTTGAGCCCGAAATTCACCGACGAACAGATGAGGACGCCGCGATAGCCGCCGTCTTTGAGGATGACGATGCCGTTCCGTATCTCTTTGACCGGAACGAACTGCTGGGTCGCGCCTGCGGCGGGGGCTGCCATACCCGTCACACTATAACAGCATTGTCATGCGCAGAACGCATGACGGCCGTATTGATAATCGTTCCATCTGCCATACTCGGTCTCTCCGAGACACCTCGAGTTCTGGAAGTCTGTCTATGCTGTTTCGTGTGTCGGGCCATATCAGGATTCGGGTCCGCCGGGATTCGATTTCTGCACATCGAGCGACCACGCGAGCTCCGAAAGCTTCCCGCGCGTGAGCCGCGGCGCGCGGCGCTGCGCCTTCGCCGCGGCTTCCGCTTCCGCGGCTACCGCCGCCGCGGCCGTCCGCTCCTTTTTTGTCGGTTCCGCATGCTTCCAGAGGAAAAGCTTCCCGCCCGTATAGTAGGTGAAGCCCGCCTCGAGCACGTTTACGAAGGGCTTTCCGTTTACTTTGTAGAACGCGAGCGCGAGCGCGAGCGCCGCCACCGGCGCCGAGAGCAGGAAGGCGATGAGTACGGAGAAATACGCGAAAAAGACGATGCAGAGCCCTACTCCGCCGGCGAGGTAGATGAACTGCTTCAAGGTCAAAGGGCCGATAATTTTGTCCTCAACCTCGATGAACTGCGGTACCTGATACTCCATCGTCCCCAGTATACCAGCCGCCCGCGGCCGTTTGCGTTTCCCCCCGCAGAGATGTCGGGAATTACTTCCCGCCGCGGATGTCTTTCGGCTGAAGCGGGCTTTCGATGCCCGGCGACCATTTCGCGTCGATGGGGCCGAACGCCTTTTCGTATTCCGCGACCTGGTGGCCCAAACTCTGCACGAGGCGCTTCATATGCGCCGGCGTGAACGCGTACGCGGTCGCCGCCTCCCCTACCGAAAGAAGCAGGACGAAATTCTCGTTCGTGTGCCCGGCGACGACATTGTCGCAGAATTGCTTCGGGATCTTGTTGAAGTCCATACGGGCACTATACGCTCCCGCCGGTGATGAGTCCAAAGAGCCAGAGGACGAGATTGAAGAATGGGCCGGCAAGGACGTAGGAGAAGACGAGGAGGAACAGGATGAGCGAAAGCGCGCCCGCGCCGCGGATGCGCCGCTCGAAACGATTCATTCCCGCGGAGAAGCTCCACGGGAGCGCGGAGCGCAGCGCCGTGAATCCGTCGAGCGGCGGGAACGGGATGAGATTGAAGAGGCCGAGGAAGAGGTTTACGAACGCGATGGTCGCGGCAAGCGCCGCCGCGCTCGCGGGGAGCGCGAGCGCGGCGGCGAAGCGGACGATGAGTCCGAAAACGAGCGCGAGGAGGAGGTTCGTCGCCGAGCCCGCCGCCGCGACGAGCGCTTCGCCCCAGCGCTGATTCTTCAGATTGTACGGATTGTACGGAACGGGCTTCGCCCAACCGAAAAGGATCGGCGAGCCGGAGAAAACGAGGAGCGCGGGGATGAGGATGGAGCCCATAAGGTCGATGTGCGGGAGGGGATTGAGCGTGAGGCGCCCCGCGAGCCGCGCCGTCGGGTCGCCGAGGGAGTCGGCGGCGTAGCCGTGCGCCACCTCGTGCGCAATGACCGAGAGGATGAGGACGATAAGCGCGAGGGCCGTGGACATATTGCCGGTTTGAAAACGTATGGTAGCATACGGCGACTATGGCACGCGCTTGCGCAATCACCGGAAAAAGCACGCAAATCGGCGGGCGGTACAGCAACCGCACCCGCGCGACGCAATTCAACCCGACGGGCAAGGTCCGCCGCAAAGCGAATCTCCAGCGCCGCCGCATCTACGTTCCCGAACTCGGGAAGACCGTCATCGTGGATGTCTCCGTAAAAGGCCTCAAGACCATAAAGAAGAACGGCGCGTACGCCGCGCTCAAGAAAGCGGGAGCTATCTAATTAACTAAAAGGATTCGGTTATAAAAATACGGCACCATGTGGTGCCGTATTTACAAACTGCATAACCGCTAGATAGAAAGGTTCGGTTCTCTTTCCCACCCTTCAGATTCAAGTACTTTTGCGATGGCATCGACCCCACCATTCCGTTCCAGGTCGTCGCCAGTAAATCTCATGTTGATTCGGATGTGGCCATCCTTGCCATCTTCTCTCCCGCGCATCCAGTGTTCGTAGCCGGTTATCTCAACCGGGAAGTATGGGCCGCTATGGGCACTTTCCATAGCGTAAACCCAAATCGTTGTTCCCACCGGGAGCATGAGGGGAAGATCCACTTCTTTGAACCAATCTCCGCAGTGCACATTCTCCGCAAACCTGCCGATTGTGAGACAGTAAAAGACCTTCGCCTTTTCGGGCATGTTGACTCCCTCCAAATAAATAATAGCCCTTTGGGCAACTAAAGAGCTGGTTGGTTTAGCTAAAAACATTATACATAATCTCAACCTCTAGTCAATATCTCGTGTACTAAGTCAACGCGTTGTTGACACTTTCTAGGTACGCTTCGAGTCTTCCGAACGGCGTGGTGCCGAGCGATTGGTGGACGCGTGTTTGGTT
>JAKAJJ010000050.1 GCA_021813835.1 bacterium
TGCCGTGCTACGGCGAGCGCGCCGCGGGAACGGCGGCCGCGCTCGAGAGCGAAGAAGCCGGCGAAACGGCATAGGCGCTATGGATGCCGCCGATCTCCAGAAGCTCGCTTCCCGAACGCGCTCGATGCGCGAGATGGGCATCGCGCTCCTCGTCGCCTCGGCGCTCCTCGCTCTCTTTCTTTTCCAACCGTCCGGTCCCGCGCATCCGCCGGTCGCGCGGGGCGCCGAGGCGGCCTCCACGGCGCCGGACGCTTTCGCGCGCGTGCCTATCGAAGCGAAGGCGGCCATCGTGTACGACCTCGCGGCCGGGAAAACTCTTTACCAAAAAAACGCCGATGCCCAGCTGCCGCTCGCGTCCCTCACCAAGCTCCTTACTATGTATGCCGCCTTTTCCGAACTGTCTCCCGCGACGCCCATCGCGATCCCCGCCGACGTGACGCACCTCGACGCCCCGCACGCGTTCTCCGCAGGGCAGGTCTTCACCCTCTCCGACCTCGCCCGCCTCACGCTCACGGCTTCCCTCAACGACGGGGCGGCGGCGATAGCCGAAGCGACCGCGGCGCGCGAGAACCGTTCCGAGATCGCGATGCTCGCGGGCACCGCCGCCGCGCTCGGCCTTTCCCAGACCTACGCCGTGAACGGCAACGGCCTTGACGTGAGCGCGATGATCTCCGGCGGCTACGGCTCGGCGCGCGACCTCGCCCGCCTCGCCGGCGCGCTCGTAAAAGAGGCGCCGGACGTCGCCGCCGCCACGACCGGCGGGACGGCGACCGCCGTATCGGAGGGCGGGACGTCCCTTACCGTGAAAAACACCGATCCGATGGTCGGAAATATCCCGCACCTCCTCCTGTCGAAAACCGGCTACACCGATCTCGCCGGCGGCAATCTCGCCCTCGTTTTCGACGTCGGCATCGGCCACCCCGTCGCCGTCGTCGTGCTCGGCTCCTCGCCTGAAGCGCGCTTCACCGACGGGACGGCCCTCGTCGCCGCCACCTTCGCCCATTTCGCCGGCGTCGCTTCGTTATGATCACGAGCAATATCATCAAGGTCTTCATACCGGCGGCGGCCTCATTCGCCGTCGGCATCCTGCTTGCGCCGCTCCTCACGCACTACCTCTACACATACCGCGTCTGGAAAAAGTCGGCGGGGAAGACGGCCCTCGACGGCACGGCAGCGGTCGAGTTCGAAAAGCTCCGCAGCGCCGGAGAAACCCGCGCGGGAACCGAAACGAAGACGCCGCGCATGGGCGGCATCCTCATCTGGGCATCGACGCTCATCGTGACGCTCGGGATGTGGACGCTCGCGCGCCTCGTCCCCCTTCCGCTCACGGAGAAGCTGGATTTCTTGAGCCGGAGCCAGACCTGGATACCGCTCTTGAGCTTATTCGCCGGCGCCCTTATGGGCTTCGCGAACGACCTGCTCGATATCCGTCCGGCGGGGGAGCGGGGCATACCGCTCCGGATGCGCCTTCTTTTCGTGGCGCTCGTGTCGGGACTCATCGGCTGGTGGTTCTTCGCGAAGCTCGGGATGACGGCCATCGGCGTCCCCGGCGACGGCACGCTTCCGCTCGGCATCCTCATCGTCCCGCTCTTCATCCTCGTGTCGCTCGGCATCTACGCCGGCGGCGTCATCGACGGCATCGACGGACTGTCGGGCGGCGTTTTCGCGAGCGTCTTTATGGCGTATGCGGGCATCGCCTACTTCCAAAACCAGATAAACCTTGCCGCGTTTTCGGCGACCCTGGCCGGCGCCATCCTCGCGTTTCTGTGGTTCAATATCCCCCCCGCGCGCTTTTGGATGACGGAAACGGGCACGATGGGCCTCACGATGACCCTCGCGGTCATCGCCTTTATGACCGATACGCCCGGCGGCGGCTACGGCGTCGCGGCGCTCCCCATCATCGCGTTCCCGCTCGTCATCACCGTCCTTTCGAACGTCATTCAGGTCGCTTCGAAAAAATTCCGCGGGAAAAAAGTGTTCCGCATCGCGCCTCTGCACCACCACTTCGAGTCCGTCGGCTGGCCGTCCTACAAGGTCACGATGCGCTACTGGGTCATCTCGGTCGTGTGCGCCGTCGTCGGGATGACGGTCGCGCTCCTCAAGTGACGTATGCGCATCCGGACCGGCGACCGCACGTTCTTCCTGCTCGTGCTTTCGCTCGCGCTCGCGGGCCTCGCCATCTTTTCATCGGCCGCGCTCGGCCTCCTCGCCCGCGAGACGGGTTCCGTCTCGCGGGACATCCTGCTCCAGGCGGGTCTCGGGCTCGGACTCGGCTTCCTCGCGCTCTTTGCGGCGCGCGCATTCCCGCTTGCATGGCTGCGCCGCGCGGCGCCCTATCTCTACGGCGCGACGCTCCTTTTCACCGCGCTCGTCTTCGCGCCGCACATCGGCCTGCATGCCAACGGCGCCACGCGCTGGATCAATCTCGGCTTCACGACCGTCCAGCCGGCGGAGTTCCTCAAGATCGGCTTCGTGCTCGCCCTTGCCTGGTGGCTCGCGCCGCGGGCGCGCGAGCTTCGGAACCCGAAAAAAGGCATCATCCCGTTCGCGCTTATGTGCGCGGTTCCGGCCGCTCTTCTCCTCGCCCAGCCGAATACTTCGACGACCTTTCTCATTCTTGCCACAGGCGGGGCTATGTATTTCGCCGCCGGCGCGCCGTGGCGGGACTTCGGCATCCTCGTCCTCGCCGTTCTCCTCGTCCTCGGCGTCATCGTCCTCGTGCGTCCGTACGCGCTCGAGCGCGTACGGACGTTCCTCGATCCGGCGGCCAATTCGCTCACGAGCGGCTACCAAATCCAGCAGTCCCTCATCGCCATCGGCTCCGGCGGCCTCATGGGGCGCGGGCTCGGCCAGAGCGTCGAGAAATTCAATTACCTTCCGCAACCCGACGGCGACTCCGTTTTCGCGGTATTCGCCGAGGAAGCCGGCTTCGTCGGTTCGGCTCTCCTCCTTTTCCTCTTCATCGGGCTTGCCGCGCGCGGCATCGTACTCGCGGGGGACTCGCGCGACCTCTTCGGCGGCCTTATCGCTTTCGGCTTCTCCTTCGTCATCATCCTGCAGGCCTTCATCAACGTATGCGCGATGCTCGGCATCATCCCTCTCACCGGCTTGCCCCTGCCGTTCGTTTCTCACGGCGGCACGGCGCTCGTCGCGGTCCTCATTATGTGCGGCATCGTCCTGAACGTCGCCGCGCACCGCAAAGCGGTATACTAGGAGCCGTATGACCATCGCGTTCACCGGAGGCGGCACGGGCGGGCATTTCTATCCGATCATCGCCATCGCCGAAGCGCTCGCCGACGAAGTGCGCGAGCGCCGCCTCATCGCCCCGGCTTTGTACTATCTCGCGCCCAGCGCTTTCGACGAAAAAGCGCTTTTCGAGAACGGCATCGCCTACATCAACATCCCCGCGGGGAAAATGCGCCGGTACGCTTCGTTCGCGAACGTGACCGATATGTTCGTTACCTTCCTCGGCCTCCTTGCCGCGCTCATCGCGCTCTTCCGCATCTATCCGGACGTCGTCGTGAGCAAGGGCGGCTACGGGAGCGTTCCGACGGTGCTTGCCGCCTGGCTCCTGCGCATCCCGATCATTATCCACGAATCGGACGCGAAGCCCGGCCGCGCGAACCTGCTCGCGGCGGCTTTCGCGAAAAAGATCGCCGTTTCGTTCGAAAGCGCGGCGCGGTACTTCCCGGCGAAGGCGCGCGGGAAGATCGCCCGAACCGGCATTCCGGTGCGGAAAGCCCTGATGCGCGTCGAGCCGGAAGGCGCGCGGCAGTACCTCGGCCTCGAAGCGGATATTCCGACGCTGCTCGTCCTGGGCGGTTCGCAGGGCTCGGAGCGCATCAACAACGTCGTACTTTCGGCGCTGCCCGAACTCGTTTCGTTCGCCAACGTCATCCACCAGACGGGCCAGGCGCACTACGCGAACGTCGAAGCGCTCGCGAAAGTCGCCCTCGCGGGCAATCCGCGCGCAGCGCGCTACCATCCGTTCAATTACCTTTCCGAGGTATCGCTCCAGCGCGCCGCGGGCGCGGCGGGGCTCATCGTCTCCCGCGCGGGCGCGAATACCATCGCCGAGATCGGCCTCTGGGGGAAGCCGGCCATCCTCATCCCGATCCCCGAATCCGTCAGCCATGACCAGCGCACGAACGCGTACGCGTACGCCCGCACGGGCGCGGCGATCGTCGTCGACGAGGAGAACCTCGCGCCGCATCTCCTCGTCGCCGAAGCGCGCCGCATCCTCGATAACGCCGCGTTCGCGAAGCAGATGGGCGCGGCGGCCGCGGGCTTCACCGATCCGGACGCGGCGCGCGTCCTCGCGAGAGAAGTGCTCTCCATCGCTCTCGCGCACGACGTATGACGCGGGTCGTCACGCGCATCCCGCCGTCGCCGACGGGCCGCCTCCACATCGGCACCGCGCGCACCGCCCTTTTCAACTACCTTTTCGCGCGGCACGAGAACGGCACGGTCGTCTTCCGAAGTGAAGATACCGATC
>JAKAJJ010000051.1 GCA_021813835.1 bacterium
AGCTCCGGCGGCGCGCCGGGCGCCGCCGCCTCGCGCGGCGCGATGCGGAGCGCCTCGAGGATGTGGACCGGTTCCGCGGCGAGCGCCGCGCCGAGGCGCAGGAAGAGGTGCGGGCCGAACGCGTGCGGGTCGCCGATGCGATGCGGAATGCACAAAAGGTCGCGATTATAATCGGCCGCCAGCCGCGCCGTGATGAGCGTCCCCGACTGCGGCCCCGCTTCGACCACGAGCACGGCGTCGGCGAGCCCTACCATGATCCGGTTGCGGGCGGGGAAGTCGGACGGCCGCGCGGCGTGCCGCGGCTCGTGCTCGGAGAGGAGCGCGCCGCCCGCGGCGAGGATGTCGCGTGCGAGGCCGAGGTTCGCCCGCGGGCCGATGACCGAGTCGTCGAGCCCCGAGCCGGGGATCGCGACGGCGTGGAGGCCCGCGGAAAGCGCGGAGCGGTGCGCGACCGCGTCGGCGCCGAGGGCAAGGCCGCTCACGACGGAGATCGGGTAGCCGGCAAGCCCTGCGATGAGCCGTTCGCACGCCTCGCGCCCGTAGCGCGAGAGCGCGCGGCTCCCGACGACGGTGAGGAGTTTCGTGCCGGGCGCGGGCAGGGCGCCGCGCAGCCACAGCCGCTCCGGCGGCTGGGGGATCTCCTGCAGTTGCGCCGGCCATTCCCCGCGCGCGAGCTCGCGTGTGTCCATCATTCCAGTATACCCGCGCGGGACAAAAAAGTGCGCAGCTCGGACAAGCTGCGCACAGGCGACACGGGGGAATTACGCGGGGTACAGGCGGACCACACGGCAGAACTCCTTGTTCTCGAGGATTTGCGAGCACTCCTCCTCGCCGAAGAGTTTTCCGACCACGTATTCCGCGACATCCTGCCTCGTCGCTATGCCGCGGTGGCAGACGGCATCGCAGAGGCCGTCGATGCGCACCTTGAGCTCGTAGAAAAGCCGCTGCTCCGTAAGGCCGGCCTCCAATTCGTCAGGGTACTCGTTGTCGTACCGCTCTTCCGCTTCCTCGATCGCGGCGCGAACGCTCTTGTGGTCGCGGATGTCCACACCGTCCAACCCGTCTTTTCCGTTCATTGCGATCTCCCTACGACATTCCTGCGGACGACTATACCACGCCGCCGCTTTCCGGCGAAGGATGGATGCCGTACAATGGCGGGAATGCTCGATATCCATTTCATACGGGAGAACGCGGACCTCATCAAGGCGGGCGCGGCGAAGAAGCGCATCGAGACGGACCTCGACCGCCTCGCCGCCGTCGACGACGAGCGCAAGCGGCTTCGCCAGGAGCTCGACGCGAAACGCGCGGAACAGAACCGCCGGTCGGGCGAGATCCAGCGCGCGAAGGGCGCCGAGCGCGAGAAGCTCCTCGAGCAGATGCGAGAGCTCAAAGCCGGGATGGCCGAAGGCGAGGAGAAGTTGAAAAAGGTGATGGAGGAGTGGCAGCGGCTGATGCTTACCGTCCCCAACATTCCGGATATGTCGGTGCCCGACGGCGAGAGCGACGCGGACAACAAGGAAGTGAAGACGTGGGGCGAACCGACCGCTTTCCCGTTCGCGCCGAAGGATCACGTCGAGCTCATGACCGCGCTCGGGATGGCGGACTTCGAGCGCGGCGCGAAAGTCGCCGGCTTCCGCGGCTATTTCCTGAAGGGCGACGGGGTGCTCCTCGCGAACGCCGTCTGGCAGCTCGCGCTCAAGCACTTCGGCGCGAAAGGGTTCGAGCTCCTGTCCGCGCCGTCCCTCGTGCGCCGCGACGCGTTCCTCGGCACGGGCTACCTCCCGCAGGGAGAGGAGGACCTCTACAAGACGCAGGACGGCGACTACCTCGCGGGTACCGCGGAGGTGGCGACGATGGGCTATTATATGAACGAAACCATCGATCTCTCCGGCGGGCCCGTCCGGTTCCTCGCCTTTTCCCCCTGTTTCCGCCGCGAAGCCGGCGCGCACGGGAAAGACGTGCGCGGCCTCATCCGCGTGCACGAGTTCTACAAGTGGGAGCAAGTCGTCCTGTGCAAGGCGGAGCACGACGAGTCGGTCCGCCTCCACGAGTGGCTCAACCGCAATACCGAGGAATTCATCGAGATCCTCAAGATCCCGTACCGCACGGTGGCCAATTGCGGCGGCGATCTGGGCCTCGGGCAGGTGAAGAAGTACGACATCGAATTGTGGGTTCCGGGCGAAGGGAAGTACCGGGAGATCAGCTCCGCGTCCTACTTCCATGATTTCCAGACGCGCCGCCTGAACATCCGCTACCGCAACGCGGACGGCACGCTCAAGTTCGCGCATTCGCTCAATTCGACCGCGATACCGACGCCGCGCATCCTCGTGTCCATCGTGGAGAACTGCCAGCAGGCGGACGGTACTGTCCGGGTGCCCGAGGCCCTCGCCGCATATGTCGGCAAGGATACTATCGCGGGGCCGGGGAAGTGACCGGCTGCGCGCGCGGCGGCGGCGGAGCCGCCGCCGCGCTCTCGGCGCTCTCGTCGTCCTCGCGCTTCTCTCTCTCTTCGCGCTCGTGTACGGACTCCGGCAGGAGGCCGTCCGGGTCTCCCGGATCCAGGTTTTCGGCGCGGATGCGCCGCTTGCGGCCATCGCGGAAGCGGATATGCGGGGGGACTACCTCGGCGTCATCCCGCGCGACTCCACGTTCTTACTCCCGCTCGCGCGCATCCGCGCCGACATACTCGCCGCCTACCCCGCCATCGCGGCGGTCTCGCTCTCCCGGAGCGGGTTCACCGGCCTCTCGATTCGGGCGGACAGACGCGTCCCCGTCGCCCGGTGGTGCGGCGCGGCGCCTTCCGGCGCCCTCGCGACGTCGTCGCTTCCGGACGCCGCCGGCTGCTACCTCTTCGACGCCGCCGGATTCGTTTTCGCGACGACGAGCGCCGAACTGCCGGTGAATCCTTTCGTTCTGTACGAGCCCCTTTCGTCCTCGACCTCGCCCGTCGGCGCGACGCTCTCGGCGGCGAGCCGCCTTCCGGCCGCGTTCGACTTCGCGCGCCAGCTCGGGAGCACGTTCGGCGCGTCCGTATCCGCCGTCGTTATCGCGAACGGCGAAGCGAACGACGAGCTGGCGAGCGGCACGCGCGTCACCTACGTCCTCGGCGACGAGCAGAACGCGTTCACCGCGCTCGTCTCCGCAAGAGGCCAGCTGAACCTCGCCGACGGCTCGCTCGAATACGTCGACCTGCGCTTCGACGGGAAAATTTATTTGAAAAAGAAAGGATGATGATCGAGCGGTCCCGCTTGTTTCCTGCTCACGGGGTAGTAGGGTAGCGAATTATGGATTCTTTCTGGTCGAGGATCACGAAGCCGTTTTTTGCGCTCGCGCCGATGGCCGACGTCACGGATCCCGCGTTCCGCCGCCTCGTGGCGCGGTGCGGGAAGCCCGACGTCTTCTGGACCGAGTTCGTTTCGGCCGACGGCCTTTACCATATGCGCGAAGCGGCGCGGATGCCGGACGCGGAGAATCCTCTTATGCGCGATCTCGCGTTCACCGAAGCAGAGCGCCCGATCGTCGCGCAGATCTTTTCGAGCAAGCCCGAGATGATCGCTTACGGCGCGGGGGTCGTCGCGGCGCTCGGATTCGACGGCGTCGACCTCAATATGGGATGCCCGGATCGCGCCATCGAGAAGCAGGGCGCGGGCGCCGCGCTTATCAGGACTCCCGCGCGCGCCGTCGAACTCATCGAGGCCGCAAAAAAGTCCGGTCTGCCGGTTTCGGTGAAAACCCGCATCGGCTACGACTCCGACGCGCTCGACCAGTGGCTCGCGGCGATCCTCGGCGCGAAGCCCGCCGCCGTGACGCTTCACCTGCGCACGAGGAAGGAAATGTCGCTCGTGCCGGCCGATTGGAAGCGGATGGAGCGTGCCGTCGCCCTGCGCAACCGCTTTGCGCCGGACGTTTTGCTCATCGGCAACGGCGACGTGACGAGCCGCGCGCAAGGGGAGCGGCTCGCGGAGGAGACCGGCTGCGACGGCATTATGGTCGGTCGCGGGGTATTCGGGAACCCCTGGGTCTTCGCCGGCCGCGCGCCGGCGGATACGCCTCTTTCCGAAAAGCTCGACGCCCTTCTCGAACTCGCGCGCGATTTCGAGACGCTCTCGCCGCCGAAGCATTTCGCGATCGTGAAGAAGCATGCGAAGGCGTTCGTGAGCGGCTTCGACGGCGCGGCAGAATTGCGCGCGAAACTGATGGCGGCGGACACCGCCGCGGAGATGGCGGCCTTGAATTCTCCTTTGAAACGCAACAAACCCTGACGCATTGAAAAGGTGCGGCTTTTTGACATCTTGACTGACACTTAGTGTCAGTCACAAGATCACTACGAAGAGCGAGTTCAACAAGTAATTGCACCACCCCGCTAACATAGCGGGATATGGCACACACGCAGTTGAGCGTAGAGGAACGGGAGGAAATACAGCACGGGTT
>JAKAJJ010000052.1 GCA_021813835.1 bacterium
GTACGCATCGGCGAATGAACTTACGCCCACCCAACAAGCAGCGCAGCCCGCAGCACTCACCTCTCAACAATCGCAGGCCTTTGCTCAACAGACCGCCCAGCAGCGCGGATTCACCGCGCTCGCGCCAATTCCGGGCCTTACCGACGCGAACTCGGCCGTCGCGAATTCGGCATCGCTCGCCGTCTTCTTCAACAATCTCTACAAGTACCTCATCGGGCTCGCGGCCGCGCTCGCGGTCATCGAGATCATCTGGGGCGGCATCGAGATTTCGACCAAAGACAGCGTTCCGCTGAAGATGAAAGGGAAGGAGCGCATCTATGGCGCCGTCTTCGGCCTCGTGCTCGTCCTCTCGCCGGTCGTCGTCTTCTCCATCATCAATCCGAGCATCTTGAATCTCTCCGTGAACCTTCCGCCGCTCAACACACAATCAGGAATCTCCGCAGCGTCGAGTACATGCTCGAACAACGCCTGCGCAACAGCGACGCCGACCACGCTTGTGACTGGCGGTAAGTTATACCCCTGTACGGACAAAACAAGCTGTAGCGCCGCAGAAAATACTTGTAGCAGTGCGGCCCCGACCGGTTGGCTGCCGGTCTCGGGGGTTGTTTGTGTGAAGCCGGACGGTACCATAGATCCGAATGGAAGAACTGATTCTTTGTGGAATCCATTCAGTGCTTATTCTTGCGTTTCGGGGGAAAGTTTGAGCGTAAGCTGTGTCTATAGCCAGTCGACGGTTACCGCACCTTAAATATGCGCCGCGCACTACTCGTTATCGCGATTGTGGTAGTCCTCCTCGGGGGAGGGGTGTGGGCATACTTCTCCTTCTTCGCGAGCGCGCCCGGTATCGCCGTCGCGCCGGCGGGCAGCGCGACCCTGCCGTCGGCCGGGCAGGCGAACGCGCCGGGTACGGCGTTCGCTACCGCCGCGGCGACGAGCTCGCCGACGCCGGTGTCCGCGCGGCTCGTAAAGATAAGCGCCGGTCCGGTCGTCCCGGGCGAAGCGGTTGTCGATCTCCCCGCGGCAAACGCGAGCTCGTCGCCCGACGTCGCCGTGCACTATATCGAGCGGCAGAGCGGGAATGTTTTCTCTTATTCTGAGCGGACGGGGATCCTTACGCGGACGAGCAACCGGACGATCCCCGGCATCGAGATGGCGGCGTGGCTTCCGGACGCCTCCGCCGCGTTCGTTCGCTACCTTTCCGGAGATTCTTTCGGAACGGTCAATACGTATGCGCTTCCCGCCGACGGCTCGAGCGGGTTCTTCCTGCCGCAGGACCTCGCGGATGTTGCCGTCTCTTCGTCGAGCGTTCTCGTCCTCGCCTCCGGCGTCAACGGCTCGTCCGCGTCCGTGATGCGCGCGGACGGCACGCATACGGCGCAAGTATTCACGACGCCGCTCTCCTCTCTGCGCGTCTCCTTCGCGGGGAAGGGGCGCTACCTCGCGTTCACGAAGCCGTCCGCGGCGCTCGCGGGAGACGCGTTCATCGTGGACGGGACGGGGCGCTTCACGCGCATCGCGGGACCCCTGAACGGCCTCGTCGCGCTCGCAAGCCCTTCGGGAACGCTTGTGCTCGTCAGTTCCGTGGCGGGCGGCGTGATGCGGATGGAACTCGTCAATACGTCGACCGGGGAGGCGACGGGGCTCCCCGTCGCCACGCTCGCGGACAAATGCGCGTGGACGGCCGACAGCTCCGCGCTCTACTGCGCCGTTCCCCAGAACCCGCCCCTCGGCTACGCCTATCCCGATGATTGGTACCAGGGCGCGGTCTCGTTCTCCGACTCCTTGTGGAAAATAAACGTTACGGGGCGCTACGCCGAGTTCGTGCTCGACCTCGCCAAGGAAACCGGGAGTCCGGTCGACGCGGAAGCGCTCGCCGTCGATCCCGGCGCGACGACGCTCGTATTCGTGGATAAAAACGACGGGGCGCTCTGGAGTTACGCGCTCTGAAGCTCCGCCTCGAGTTCCGCGCGGATCACGCGCCGCACGTGCCACTCCTGGAGCGCGCCGACGAGGTTCGTCGTGATGAAGTAGAGCGCGACGGCGCCCGAGGTCGTGTAGGAGATGGTCGCGATGAGGAACGGGAACACGTATTTGAGCTGCAGCCCCATTACTCTTTGGAAATCGCCTTGCGCGCCGCCGGAGGCGGGTTTCATCGTGCCGGAGAGCGCGAGATGCGCCTGCAAGAATTGCGTGATTCCGGCGAGAACCGCGAGGACGATGCTTTTGCCGGTGACCGAGATGAAGCCGAGAAATTCCAGGGAAACCGCGTGGGGGACGGGCGTAAACGCGTAGAGCCGCGCCGCGTCGATGACCGGGAACGCTTCGTAGCGGAAAACCCAGTAGAGCGCGAGCAGGATGGGGATCTGGATGAAGACGGTGAGGAAGCTCGCGAAAGGGTTTACCCGCGCGTCGCGATAGAGCGCGAGTGTTTCGAGAGCTTCCTTTTCTTTGTCTCCTTTGTGTTTTTCCTTTAATTCTTTGATTTTCGGCTCGAGGGCCTTCATCGCGCGCTGGGTGCGCGCGGCGGAGAGCGAAAAAGGCAGCAGGAGGAGCCGGATGAGGATGGTGATGAGAATGACGGCGATGCCGACATCCGACCCGGGGACGAGCGCGACAAAAGCGACAAGCGCGTTATAGATCGGATTATAGAAAACCGTATGGAACAGGGCGGATACCACAGGGATATTCTACGCCATCAGTGGCGAATCTTCGAAAGGAGGCCGGAAAGCTCCGCGCTCAGGTCCGTAAAGTTCATTTGGAGCGCGGAGGCGCGGGGGAACACGATGAGCGCCGGCGGCAAAGGGAGCATACGGAGGGCCGCAAGCACGACGCGCTTCATTCTGTGCCGCTGAGAGGAAAGGCGGGCAACTTTTTTCGGAACGACGACGGCATATCCACGTGCCGCGGTCGGCACGACGACGGAAAAATGAGCCGATGAGAGGCGCCGGCCGGAAAGCGCGGCGGGGAAGTGGGAGTGCGAGAGGCGGGCGCGGCGGGGGAACACAGCGTCTAGGCCGAAAGGCGGGCGCGGCGGGCGCGGCGGCGGGAGCGCACGATCTTGCGGCCGGCACTCGTCTTCATTCGGGAGCGGAATCCATGCGTCCGGGCGCGCTTCCGTTTCTTTGGTTGGTACGTTCGTTTCGACATGGAGCGAAAAAGTTATACACACAATACTAACAGGTTCTCCCCGAAATGCCAGGGTGCTTGCGCGGCGGCGTATAGCGTATAATCCAGCACACTATGGACAAAGGGAATCCGCGGGAGCTGTGGGAGTACATCCTGACCCAAGTCGAACTCTCTATTTCCTCGGCCAATTTCAACACATGGTTCAAAAACAGTTTTATTATCAAGGTCGGAGAAGATGGGGTCGTGTACATCGGGGTGCCGAGTCAATTTTTCAAGGATTGGTATCTTAAAAAATTCCATACGCTCCTTTTAAAGATACTGCGGGATGTTTCGTACGAATTCCGGAACATCGAGTACCTCATCGTTAAAGACGAGCGGCGAAAGCCGCAAAAAGAAACAAGATCGCCGCGTGGCTCTCTCGAGTTGCCGCTCGATGAATTCTACATCAACAAAAGCGATAATTTGAATCCGCGCTACACCTTCGATACGTTCGTCATCGGTTCGTTCAATAACCTCGCACACGGCGCAGCGCAAGCGGTCATTAACCGGCCCGGCATCACCTACAACCCGCTCTTCGTTTACGGAGACACAGGGCGCGGCAAGACGCATCTCATCCAGGCGATCGGAAACCAATTCAAAAAACAATATCCCGGCAGGAAGGTTTTCTACCTGACATCGGAAAAATTCGCCGTCGATTACACAGACTCGGTCCAAGCGGGAACCGCGAACCGATTTAAAGACAAATATCGACAGTACGATCTTCTCATTATGGATGATGTGCAGTTCCTCTCAAAAAAAGAGAAAACTCAGGAGGAGTTATTTCACCTCTTCAACGCGCTTCATGACACAAACAAGCAAATTATTTTTTCCTCCGACCGAGCACCGGCGGCCATCGCGGATATCGCCGAGCGGCTCAAGGGGCGTTTTGCGAGCGGTATGACGGTCGACATCGGCGAGCCGGATCCGGAATCGCGCATCGCCATTGTGCGGAGAAAATCCGCATCGCAAGGGATTATCCTTTCAGATGATGTAATTGAGTATGTCGCGACGACGTTGTCCGGTTCGATCCGGGAGCTTGAAGGAATGGTGAACAATCTTATCTGCCACGCTCAAGTAAAAGGGGCCCCGCCGGATATCGCCGAAGTCCGCCAGTCGCTG
>JAKAJJ010000053.1 GCA_021813835.1 bacterium
GCGAGATGACCAGATGCGCCGCGATCGCGGGGAACGCGATGGCGGACGCATGGGAGTAGCGGAGCCAGTGGTAGACGGCGACGAGCGTATAGACCGCCCAGAGGGCGAAGACCGCATAGAGGAACCCCTCGACGGCGGCGCCTGCCGACACGCCTCCCGGCAGGTGCGCGAGCAGAGCGGACGGCGAAAACGGCTGGAGCGGTTCCGTCGGCATCAGGGAAATGATACTACGAGGGCGAAGTGAGGCCAATAATGTTTGTGAACATTATTGCGCCGAACGAGCCCTCGTATGCCTACATACGATGACGCGCGGCTTCCCGTACTGGTCGGTGCGTATCTCCGCCGCGAGGTCCTGCGCCCCGAAAAGGTCCCGCGCGTTCCGCGCGTGCGCACGGTCGCATTCGATCCACGCGGCGCCGCGGGGAGTGAGGCGCAGGGGGAGCTCCGCCGCGATGCGCTCTATGACGGCGAGACCGTCCTTGCCGGCGTAGAACGCGCCTTCCGGCTCGTAGTCGGCGACGCTCCTCGGAAGCGCGCGGCCGGAGGGGACGTAGGGCGGATTCGCGGCGATGACGTCGAACCGGAGCGCGCCGAAGGGAGCGAACAGATCGCCCGTGCGGACGTCGGCGCGCGACTCGTCGAGCATATTCGCGCGGATATTTTTCCGGATGGTCGCCGCATGGGCCGGGTCGCTTTCGCCGAAATAAACCCGGGCATCCGGCAGCCGCGCGAGGGCGGCCAGGCCGATGGCGCCCGAGCCCGCGCACAGGTCGAGAAAGGAGAGTGGCGCTCGAACCCGCGCACACGCTGGCCGCGTCGGCTCGCCCAGCGGCTCGCCGCGCTCTGCCTCGCCCTCGCGGATTCCAGCGCAGCTTCCCTTCGGCGCTGGAATTACCGTGCCGCTTCGGGCTGCGGACGCCGGCGTGTGCGCGGGTTCGGGCTTGGGGGAAAGTGAGGTAAGCAGCTCTTCGGCCCACCATTCGGTCTCGGGGCGGGGGATGAGCGGGCGCGAATCGAGGTGGACGGAAAGGCCGAGGAAGGGCTGGAAGCCGATGACGTAGGCCACCGGCTCGCCGCGGGCGAGCCGCCGCCGGTCCTCCTCGAACGCCGCCGCCCTCCGGCCGCCGTATTTCTCCTCGAGAAGCCATCTCTCGTCGCGGGTCATAGGGGAACCCTAGCATTTCAAAAACAAAAACGCCCGCGCGAGCGCGGGCGTTTTTGTTCCGGCGAAGAATTGACGAGCGAAGCTTCCTAACCGCGCTTGCCTGCAACAAGCGAATGAAGACATTCCTTGTTGCTCGGCTCGCTTGCTAGTATCCGCCGCGGCCGTATCCGCCGCCGAAGCCGTTATCGCGGCGCGGCGGGCGGTCGCCCTGCGGGCGGGCGAAGGAAACCGAAAGCACGCGGCCGTCGAATTCCTTGCCATCCCAGCGGTCGATCGCCGCCTGGGCTTCCTCCGGAGAGGACATCTCGACGAAGCCGAAGCCGCGCGAGCGGCCCGTCATACGATCGCTAATGATGCTCGCGGACGCGACGCTGCCGGCCTCGCTAAAGGCCTTCTTGAGGTCGTCTTCCGTCGAGCGGTAGGGAATGCCGCCCACGTAGAGCTTGTTTCCCTGGACAGACTGCTGATCCATTGTGGATGTTTGAACGATTAACCTCGCCGAAACTGAACGCTTAGGACGGGTTGCGGCCGAAGCTCGAATACTCTGCGAGTGGGAAAAGTATGCCAGAAATGCCCCGAAAGCGCAAGGGGGTTGGGGATAAATCAGTGCGTGCCGGAGACGAGCGCGGGGAAGAAGAGGCCGATCATCCCGAGCGCGAGCAGAAGGACGATGATGACGGCGAATGCGCGTTTCATAGGGGCTAGGATACCAGAAATTCCGCCCGCCGCGTAGCGGCGGGCGCAGCCGCTCTTACTGCACCGCCGACGTCATCGGCGCGTTCCGTCCCGCAAGGGCGGACCGCAACTGGATGAGGGAAGCCGAGACGCTGCCGTCGGAATTGGTCGAACCCGAGACGATGACGTTCGCGCCGACCGCGACGTCGCTCATCGTGCCGTTCACGCTCTTGGACACGCTCGTATCGGGCGTGATGAGGACGATGCGCGAGGAGCCGTCGCGCGTATCCACCGTGATGCTCTCGCTGTCTTCTTTGGCGACGGTGCCGGCGAGGAATCCGCCCGCGCCCGCCGCGCCGCCGCGCGCAAATGCGCCGCGGAGAGCGGGGCCCTGCGGCGCGGCGGCGCCGTGCGAAGCGTAATAACCGCCGCCCAGTCCGGCGACGAGCGCGATGGCGGCGGCGACAAGGGTTTTCTTGTGCATAGGCAACGGATTCTCGCCGGTAAGTGCCTATTTAGTACGCGGGGGCGGGCGGTTTGTTCGTCCTAGAGCACCGGTTCGCGCCCGCGGCGCTTGAAGAACCGGCCCTCGAGCGAGTACCGGTCGTAGCCGTAGAAGATGAAGGCGACCGGGATGCCGATGAGGATGATGTGCGGCCAGACCGCCTCGCCGAAGTACCAGAGCGAGAGCGAGAGCCAAAAGAGGAGGAAGAGGGACGTGAAGCGGATCTCGATGCCGAGAATGAAGAAGAGAGCGATGACGATCTCGATGATGGCGGCGCCGAGCACGAGGAAATGCGGCTCGAAGCCGAAGACGGCGGCCAAGCTCTCCGGGTGCCCCGCAAGCGGGAGGGAAGCGACCTGGAGCGCGAGGTTGTTGTGGAGGATTTTCGCGTAAAAGGACGCGTAGAGGAGCGAGATGCCGAACGCGACGCGCAGGATGAGGAACCCGTACGGCGCGAGCCGCTCTTCCGCGCGCCGGAGCCATTCGGGCGCGCGCCGCGCGCCGTTTCCGCGCGTATGGACGGCGAGCGTGTGCGCGCCGAGGATGAGGAGCAGGAGGAGCTCGCCGAGGTAGTTCACGTAGGTGAGCATATAGACGCCGTGCGCAATGACCTCGATGCAGAAGAGCAGGATGGCGGCGAGCGCGGCGGCGCGCGCGTACGCGCCGAAGGCGATGAAGAAGCCGATGATGACGAGCGCGCCCGTCACGAGGCCTTCATAGCCGGCAAACGTACCCGCAAGCGGCAGTTCGGGGCCGAACAGCGCCTGGTGGTACGCGGCGGTCAGAAAACCGAGTCCGACCGTCACGCGGGAAATCGCCGGCGCATACGGGCGGAGTTTCGCGAGCGAGGGACCGAGCCGACGCTCAAGAGGGCGGATGATGGAGGCGAAAAAGACGATGAAAACGACAAGCGCCGCGAGGAACGCCCAGAAGGCGAACTGGGAGAAATCGGCCCAGGCGAAGGCGGCCTCGTTGAACGGCGGCGCCGCGAGGCCGTACCGGATCTCGGCGGGCGTGAGCACGTACACTTCGTGCGCGGACGCGAGCGCCGGCGCGAGGAATGCCGCGCAGAGCGCGAGCGCGCGCGCAAAGAGGCGGGAGCGCATACGCCCACTATAGCGTCCCGGACGCCGCGCCGCGCCGCCCGTCCTGTGCACTACGTCCTCGCCATATCCCGCGCGACGTCCTCGAGCGTGCCGCCGACTTTTTTCCCGGGGTTGAAAATGTTCAGCGGGTCGAAGATCTTTTTCGTTTGCTCGAAGAGCGCCATCATCTGCGGCCCGAAGAGCATCGGCAGGAACGGCGTGCGGATGATGCCGTCGTTGTGTTCGCCGGTCGTCGTGCCGCCCTCCGCGATGACGAGGGCGTACACCTTCCTCGCGAGCTCGAGGATAACCCTCCGGTTCTCCTCCTTCGCGAGGTCCATAAGCGGGATGATGTGGAAGTTGCCGTTGCCGATGTGGCCGGCGATGGTGTAGATGAAATGGTCTTTGTATTCGTCCATCAGCGCGCTCAGCTTCGGCAGGAAGCGCGGGTAGGAAGAGGGCGGCACGACGAAGTCGTCGATGAAGGGCGCGGTATGCAGGCCATGGAGGTTCTTGCGCAGGAGCGAGAAGCTCTCCCGCCGGACGATCCAGTATTTTTCCGATTCCTTCTCGTCTTTCTCGATCTTGAGCGGGATGCGGAAACTCTCGAGCGCCTTCTTCGCCGCGGCCGCCTTGCGGTCCGCTTCCTCGAGCGTGTCCTCGGCGAACTCGGCCATCAGGATC
>JAKAJJ010000054.1 GCA_021813835.1 bacterium
GTATTTTTCTGACTCCTTCTCGTCTTTCTCAATCTTGAGCGGGATGTGGAAGCTCTCGAGCGCCTTCTTCGCCTCCGCCGCCTTGCGATCCGCCTCCTCAAGCGTATCCTCGGCGAACTCGGCCATCAGGATCATCTTCGGGACGCCGCCGGTGGCCACCATCGCCGCTTCGGGGATGAAGTCGATGCCGAGCCGTGCCGCTTTCGCGAAGCCCATCTGCGCGAGCATCTCGGGGAGGAACTTCACCGCGAGCGTAAAGGTATGGTCGTCATAGGACTCGAACGATTCGGGGCGCAGGGGGAGCACGCGCGCGACGATGTCCGGCAGGGGCGCGAGGTCGTAGAGAAAGGCGACGAGCATCGCGCGGTGCGGCTTCGGGCGGACGAGCGCGATTTTCGCTTTCGTCCAGAGCGCGAGCGTGCCCTGCGAGCCCGTGATGAGCTTCGCGAGGTTCGTGCGGCCCGTCGCGTGGTCGCGCACGCTCCAGAGCGCGTAGCCGGCGGAATTTTTCGAGACCCTCGGGCGGTGCGCTTCGATGATCTCGGCGTTTTCGGTGAGGAGGGAATCCATCCGGCGGTAAATCTCGCCCTCGAGCGTTGCGAGCTCTTTCTTGCGCGCGAGTTCGGGCGGCGTGAGCGCCTTGAAGGTCGCGGCGGATCCGTCGGAGAGCACGACGTCGAGCTCCTCGACGTACTTTTCCGTCTTGCCGTACTCGAGCGTGCGTTCGCCGCCCGCGTCGTTCGCGACGATGCCGCCGAGAGCGGCTATGTCGCGACTCGCGGGGTAGGAGGGGAGCATCAAACCTTTTTTCAGCGTCTCTTTTTCAAAATCCCGGTAAAACACCCCCGGTTCCGTCACCGCGTATCCGTCACTTGGCGGCGAGACACCAAAGTCAGCACTTGGGTGTCTCGCCGCCAAGTTGGAAGCGACTTCGAAAACTTTGTTCATGTGTTCCGTGAAGGAGACGACGACGCCCGTCGTGAGCGGCCCGCCGCCCATATCCGAGCCCGCCGCGCGCGCGGCAAGGCAGGCGGCGCCGCCCGCTAAACGGGCGGCGCGCACTTCCCTGACTATCGCCTGCACGTCCGCCGCGTCCTTCGGACGCGCGACGAGTCCCGGCATCACCTCGAAGAGGGACGTGTCGCGGCTCGCCGCCGCGAGCGCCGCGGCCTCGTCGGTCACCTCGCCCCGTATCGCGCTCGCGATCCTCGCCTTAAGCCCTGCCGCCGTCATTTTCCGAGTATACTCCTTCCGTGCGCCCGATTTTTCCTATCGGATGGATTTTTCCGGATAAAAAACGCCCGCGCGGAGCGCGGGCGTTTCAAACGTGCGGACGGCGCTACTTAAAGTGCCGCGTGAAGAAGGCGAACAGGACGCCGTCGTGCTGGCCGCTCCACGGGACGAGCATGTCCACGTTCAGGGCCCAGCGCTTCTTCCGTATCGAGACGCCGGGTATGACGGTGGTCCCGTACATCGTCGGATGGTTCGGAGCCCCGTACCGGATGCGCGCGAGCTCGGCGCCGACGGAGAAATGGTAGTCCCAGAAGCCGAAGACCTCGTGCTCGCAGCCGATGCCGGCGGAAAGCGCGAGGCCGCGCAAGCTGTCCCGCATGCCGTCGAGCGCTCCGAAACAGCCGCGCGGAACCCGGAGACCGAGCACGCTATCGCCGAAGTAGTACTGCACGCCGAGCCCCAGATTGGCTTCGTTGTAGTGCCGCGAGCGATTCTGGTGCAAGCTCGCCCCAAAGATGTTGACCGCCCAGTGGCGATCGCCGATGACATCGGCGGTCGCAGTCGCCGTGAAAGCGAAGAGGGCCGCCGCAAAACACGAGAAGAGAAGAGCAGTTCTCATTTTACCCCTCCTAGGGCGAGAAAAACTCGCCCCGTTTTACTCCCGCCGCCCCCTCCTGTCAACGGAGGAAACGGAGGCGGTGCCGGTAAAAAAGAGGTGCCCGCGCGCAGGCGCGGGCACGGGGAAAGGAACAGCCGGTCAAAACGCGAGCGGTTCGCACGGGAGTTTCTTCAAGCCTGCCGGGCCGTCCATCAATGGAGGGTTGCAGGGAACGGCGGCCAATTTCCCGTCCGGACCCGATGCCGCATAACAGCGGATGACGACCAGCTTCTTCTGGCCTGCAGCGGGAATTTCCGCCGCCGGCCGGTCGAATGCCTTGACAGCATCGTCCTCCCGCGCCCCGATGGCGAAATATATGCTTGCCGCAAACGCGACAGTGAGCAAAAACACTACCCTGGACATCGTTTCCCCCTCTACGTTATGTGCCCGGATTGATTATTCACCAAACCGGCGTTTTGTCGATGGCATGGCGCGAACCGGCCGAAGTTTCCCACGCCTGTACCGTAGCGACATAATTTAACTAACTTATGAATAAACTAAAAGGGAACTATATACAAAGCAACCCTATTGCGGGAAGTGAGCAGTGAACTCTTTGATTTTCGGAGCTTCCCCGCTCATCATTTTCATTATGCCCCATAGGCCTCGCGAGGGGGCGCCAGAAAGAAAAGCCCCGCCGTTGCGGCGGGGCGGGGCACTCTTCGAGCGTCAGATGAAAGGGCCTTTCTTCCTCTGTGGCGCCGGCGGACGCACTTCGCGCTGCACCTTGCGGCAGGCGGCGCGGAGGCCGGCGATCTCTTTTCCGCTCGTCCCGATGCTCTCGAGCGAAAAATCGCCAGTCGAGGTGAGGCCATAGAGCTGGATGAGCTCGAGCCCGCACTGCCGCCCGTTCAAGTTCTTGCGGAGCTGCAAGAGATACTCCTGCGCTTGCGCCCGGTGGCAGGCCGCCGTGAGGCGCCGCACCTCCCCGTTCGTCGTGCCGACGTCCTTGAGCGAGAGTCCCCCGTCGGCGACGAGTTCGCGGAAAATGGACAGATCCGCTCCGCACGTTATGTCCGGATGCTTGAGATTCGCGAGGAAGCGCTTCGCCCGAGCCCCGTCGCACGCCGAGCGGAAATGGCGGACGTCTCCTGCGGTGATGCCGAGCTCCATGAGCGCGACACCGTCTTCGGCGATCGCGGTATAGAGGAGGAGCATATCGATGCTGCAATGGGAGTCGGGGCGGTGAAGTTCCCTGACGGCGATGCGCGCGGCGCGCAGGTCCTCTTTCGCATTGCCGGCGGAGGCGCCGATGCTCCAGGGTAGGGAAAACAGAAGTGCAGCGAGAATCGCGCGTGCGTTCATAACTCCTCCCGGAGGGGTTGGGTGAGAACGGACTTCCGGGGCCAAGGATAGGGCAGGGAACGCGCCTTTGTCAAAACCCGCCGCGCGTCACGTGAGTATACTTAGATGTATGATCAAGAAGATCGGCGGCAAGTACACAGTCGTTGGGGAGCACAGGACGAAAAAGGGGGCATTGCGGCGCTTCGGGGCGTACGCGACGCTTGCCGGGGCGAAGGAGCGCCTGCGGCAGGTCGAGTTCTTCAAGTACCGGACTCGCGGGAAATGAAAGCCCCGCGCGTTGCGCGGGGTTCGGAAAGGGCTGTCAGGACGCCGGCGCCCACAGGACGAAAGGGAACTCCTTGCTCTGTTTGTATGCACGCCACTGCCGGGCTCCCTGTTCGGTGAGCGTATACTCGACCGCGGGAACGTCGTAAGGGCGGCTGTGCTGGGGGATTTTCGCGATGCTTCTCGCGAATCCCTGCCCCTCCAGCTCTTCGAGCTGGGCGCGTATTTTGGAGAATTCGATTTCTCTCCCTCCCATCCGCTCGATTTCCCTCACCACCTGGATGACGGTCTTCCCCTGCACCGGATCCAGCGTGCAGAGCAGGCGGCGCGGGCTTTTCTCGAGCACCTGGCGGCGGGAGTTTGCCGCCACGATGAGAACGATGAAAGCGCCGAACACCCCGATCGCGACGACAAACAGGAACTGAAAAGCATCCATCCCATCCTCCTTTACAGGTTAATGCGGGTTTAGTGAGGGTGTATGCCCCGGGAACATGCAAGCACAAAAACGCGCCGAGTCAACACCCACGTAGTGAATTCTCACCCTAAACGCAACAAAGTTTGCAGGCTAATTGCACCACCCCGAGAGGGGTACATGCTCCGGCGTATATGGCACATACGCACATCGGGCCGGGAGATTGGTCGTGCATCAGCCGCA
>JAKAJJ010000004.1 GCA_021813835.1 bacterium
TAAAGAACACCTGGAAGAAGTGCGACGTGGTGAAGAACGATGCGTCAAGCGCGGCGTGGTAGGGATAGGGGCTGATGTGCGTGAGCGATACGAAAATGGAGCGGATGAAGTAAAAGAGCGCGACGGCTTTGAGCGCGAAGGGAATGAACTTCACGCGGACGGCGACCACGATCGCCATGAACAGCACCATCGCGAGCGCCCCGTATATGAAGATGCCGTCCACGTCGTAGACGCGGGTATTGCTCAAGATGATGTCCGTGACGGAATTGCTCGCGGAGAGGTTCGCGTAGCTCGTGGAATAGAAGACCGCCACCAAGCTTCCGGCGAGCATAACGAGGCCGAGGGCGGCGGAAGCGACGAACGCGCGGTCCTTGAAGAGGGACATAAGGTGGCGCCAGTATAGCAGAGTCCTGCCGGCGGGTTCCGGCAATAAAAAGGAAACCGCACAAGGCGGTTTGCAGAGTCAATCGGCCGTTTTCTGTTACTGGCGGCCTTCTTTGACGCGCTGCCGGATGACGGACTCGCGTTCTTTCTCCGGACGCTTCCGCCACTGCGCGGTGCATGGGTCCGAGCAGGTGTAGAAGTAAGCGCTGACCCGCTGCGGTTCGGAAAATGCGCGTACGATGCCGTCGCATTGGACGCAGTACCACAAGTTTCCCAGCCATCCATTTGCTGCCATTTTTTCCTCCTTAGAGAACAGAAGCGCGAACCCTATGCGCGTCGCGCGGCGTGATGGGGAAGAGGGTAGCAGGGGCCGGGCCAGAAATCAACCGCCGCAAAAAGAGGCCCGCCGTCGGCGGGCCGGGGATCAATCGGGATCTTCCGGGTCGTAACTGTCCAGTCGCTCCCGGTAGGCCTTGTCGCAGGCCGCGGAACATGCCTTGAGAAAGAAACCGTACTTCCCGTAGGGTTCCGTGATGGCTCCGCCGCAGGTGACGCACGTTTCTTCCCCGGCCTTTCGATTCTCTTTATACAAAAGAACAGCAGTCATAACCGCCTCCCTTTCAGGAACAGTCAGGGGGGTTCCTAACAACGCACAGTAGCAAGGCGATTGGCGTGGTCAATGGCGTTGTGCACCTTTTATGCGGGACTATGCACAGCTTTTCCCCTTGTTTTTCCTCACATTTTTCTTGACAGCCGCACCGGCGGAGCGAGAATATGATTAGTTCATTCTCACTTGGGAAGAACCTTGACAATCTACAGGTCCACCATAACGCGAACGGGATGTTCGCCGCCACGGACCACCTATGCATCAAAGGTTTCCTTCCCACCGAGAGGATGAACGGGCAGGAAATGCCCCGCCGTACGGCGGGGCATTTCCGTTCCGTCGTTCATGCCTTCCGGCGCCAGCCGGCTCCGCCGTCGCGGCGGTAGGTGCCGACGAGTTCGCTTTCGTCGATGACGTGGCCGGCCATTTCCTCCTCGAGGTCCTCGGCGTTCGAATCGCGGTCGAGCTGGAGCTCTTTGGTGAGCGCGAAGAGGCGGAAGCGGTAGCGGTGCTCTCCCGAAGGCGGGCAGGGGGCGCCCCAGCGGTACGTTCCGAAGGACGTTCGGCCTTCCACGGCTCCCGGGAGGGGCTTGCCGCTTCTGATGAGCGTCGTGTGCGGGTGGACGTTCCACGCTGCCCAGTGCAGGAAATTCGCGGCGCCGTCGAAAGCGTCGAGGTCGTCCACGATGAGCGCCAGGCTGCGCGTGCGGGGCGGGACGCCGGAAATCTCGAGCGGCGGGAGCGTGCCGTCCCCGTCGCAGGTGTGCCGCGTCGGTATCTGTTCGCCGTGCGCGAATGCCGTGCTCGTGAGGTTCATAGGATTTTCTTTTTGACGAACGGGACGAAGACGAATCCGGGGAATTCGGCGACGCTGAACGTGCCGTCGGCTTTCTTCGTCTCGAGAAAGAGAGAGTCGTCCCGCGGGTACAGCATACTCCCGCCCGCGGCAATCTGCGCGCGCCACGCCCCGGGCACCTTTTCGACGGCCGCCGCCGCGATAAGGCGGTCGAAGGGCGCGTGGGCGGGGCAGCCGTCCTCGGCGCTCGCGCAGGCGAGGTGCGCGCGAGGCCGGAGCGCCGGGTACTTCTCGAGATTCTTCTCCCCGAAGGCGCAGAGTTCGGGGACGATCTCGAAGGCGCACACGCGCCCCGCCGGGCCCGCGAGCCGGGCGAGGAGCGCCGTCACCCATCCCGAGCCGTAGCCGACTTCGAGGACGGCGTCGCCCTTCCGCACGCCGAGCTTCTCGAGCATGAACACGACCGTGTACGGCTGGGAGATGGTCTGGCCGTAGCCGATGGGCAGGGCGTCGTCCTCGTATGCGCTCGCGCGCAGTTCCGCGGGGACGAAATCGGCGCGGTCGACGGCGGCGAGCGCGCGTTTGAGCGCCGGCGAGCGCAGGACGCCCTCCCGTTCGAGATGAGCGATGAGTTCCCGCATACGGAGGGGCGGCTACGGCGCGCCTCCGTCCGGCGCCGGACGCTTTTTCGGCTTCTTGCGGACGGGGTTCATCATCGCGTTCTTCACCTTGCCCTCGAGCCGCGGCGGGCGCGTGAGGTGGAGCTGCTTTTCCCGTTCGAATTTCGGCAACTGCTTGCGCATGCCGCCATTCTACTCCTCGGCCGCTTTGTGCACACGCTTCCGTTTTGGCTCCCTGGCGTTCCCCGGCGCCTATATAATGGGGAGAGCGGGCCCCAGGACCCGCCCCTTGCATGGGCAGATTATTAGCCGCTAACGCATACTAGTATGATGTGGAAAAACTGGGTTAATGGGCTTCTCGGGCTTTGGGTGCTGGTGATTCCGTTCCTCGGTATTGCGGACAGCACGCTTACCACGACGCTCGTCATCACGGGCATTATCATCGCCGTACTTGGTTTTTGGTCGGCTTCCGAGGGCGCGCCTCGGACTATGTAGGGAAGGGCCGCAGCGGTTCGGCAAAAGCCCCCGCGGGGGCTTTTGCTTTTGCGGCGGATCGCGTTGAAATAAAAACCCCGCTTCGGCGGGGTTTCCCAAGAAAGAACCTTCTAGTCCAGGGGGCGGACGAAGACCGCTGCCGCTTCCGGGGCCTCGTGTTCGCGGTACGGGTGGGCGAAGAAGCGGTCCCGCCTTGCGGATAGGTGGCAGGCGGGTCGCACCCCGAGGTGCGCTTACCCATAGCGATATGCGTCTGCCCGTCGCCCTGTGCGCCGAGCGACTGTGTCATGTACTGGTCGGCAAGCTACTCGTTGACCTGGAGACCCCATGGGGGTATTCTCATCCTATGAACAAAACGGTCAAGAGCAGGGCGGTGCGTAGACTAAAGATTATTGAGGGTCAGGTGCGCGGTTTGGAGAAATTGGTCGAGAACGATGCGTACTGCATCGATATCATCACGCAGTCCTCAGCCGTGCGGCAAGCGCTGTCGGCGGTGGAGGACGCGATGCTCGAGAATCATCTCTCGACCTGCGCGGTCGACCAGATGAGGGGCGGCTCCCAAGCCAAGGCCGTCCGTGAGATTTTATCGGTGTACAAGATTTCGAAGAAGAAATAGCACTATGAAATATACACTTATTGTTATCGGGGTTATGGGTATCGGTCTTCTTGGCTGGACGCTTATCTCTCAGGCATCCGATCCAGCCATTGTCACCACTCGCGGCCTTCACTGGCACTCCCATCTATCCATAACCGTGAAGGGGGAGGACGTGCCTATACCGGCCGGCATCGGTCTGGGCGCGGCCGAGATGCCGATACACACGCACGATGGTACGGGCACCATCCACATGGAATTTCCCGGCGTTGTGCATACAGGCGACCTCACGCTCGGGCAGTTCTTCGGGGTCTGGGGCAAGGACATGTCTTCATTCGGCTCGAATATGCAGATGACCGTGAATGGCGCGACGAGCACCGCGTATGGCAGCTACGTCATGCGCGATGGAGATGCCATAAAGTTGACCTATGAATAACTGCGGCGGCCGCGGCATGGGGCACGGCTCGGCCGCGGGCTACCTGCGCCGGTTCCTGATCGTCACCGTCCTCCTCGTCCCGCTTGCGCTCACGAATCCGCCGGTAGCGGCGTTCCTGCGCCTGCCCGCGCTCGCGCTCGGCCCGTGGATACAACTCGGCCTTGCAACTGTCGTCTTTGGCTTTTCGCTCGTCTTCTTCCGGCATGCGTGGCACGAAATAAAGGCACGGGCGTTCGGCATGATGACGCTCGTCTCGCTTGCCGTCGGCGCTGGCTACGCGTTCTCGGTCGTCGCGACGTTCGTCCCGTCGCTCGGTGTGCAGTTCTATCTTGAGATTTCAACGCTAGTTTGGGTGCTCCTCCTCGGCCATTACCTTGAAGCGAAGTCGAGTTCTGCCGCAGGCGATGCGCTTTCGGAGGTCGCAAAACTCCTACCGAAGCACGCGCACAAGCTCGTAAACGGAGTTGAGACGGAGGTCGGCGTCGCCGAGCTCGCGGAGGGCGACACGGTGCTCGTGAAGCCCGGCGAGAAAATCCCCGCGGACGGGACGGTCGTCGACGGGCACTCGAGCGTGGACGAATCGCTCGTCTCCGGAGAATCGAAGCCCGCCGAGAAGGGCGCGGGCATGAGCGTCGTCGCCGGCTCGATCGCGCTCGACGGCTCGCTCACCGTCACGCTTTCCCGCGTGGGCGAACATTCGACTATCGGGCAGATACAATCGCTCGTCGCCTCGGCGCAGATGACCAAGCCACGACAAGCGCGGATTGCCGACACGGCCTCGGCCGTGCTCACGTTCGTGGCGCTCGGCGTCGCGCTCCTTACGCTTCTCGCGTGGACGCTCCTACTCGGACAGACCTTCGCATTTGCGATAACGCTCGCGATCACCGTGCTCGTTATCGCGTGTCCGCACGCACTCGGCCTTGCCATACCGACGGTGACGACCATCGCCACTTCGCTTTCGGTAAAGAACGGCGTATTCATCAAGAATCTTGCGAAGATAGAAACGATACGAAAGGCCGACTACGTGGTGTTCGATAAGACGGGGACACTGACGAAGGGCGTGTTTGGCGTAGCCGCAGTCAAGTCGTTCGGCGGCGTTTCCGAAGACGAGGTACTTCGTGTCGCCGCGTCACTCGAAGGCCGTTCCTCGCACGTCATCGGCTCGTCCATTGTCGGGTACGCAGAAGAGCGCAGGGTACGCCCTGATGCTATTACTGATTTCGAAAATGTTGCGGGCAAGGGAGTGAGCGCCGTGCTTGATGGCAAGCGTTGTTTAGCGGGCAACAAGGCGCTCATGGAAGACGCGCGTATAGCTCTTGAGGTATCCTTGTCCGCATCCGAACAGTACTCGAAAGACGGCGCAACGGTCGTATTCATAGCGGACGAGAAGAACGTCCTCGGGATAATCGCTATTGCTGACGAGCCGAAAGCGGAGTCGAAGGAAACAATCAAGAAACTGCATTCTCTCGGCCTCAAGGTCGCTATGCTCACGGGAGACAATCAGCATGTTGCGGCGAGCGTCGCACAAGCCCTCAACGTCGACACCTACTTCGCAGAGGTCTTGCCTCAAGACAAGTACGCTCACATCAAGAAGTTACAGGACGAGGGCCATATCGTGCTCATGGTCGGCGACGGCGTCAACGACGCCCCCGCGCTTGCTCAAGCGGATGTCGGTATCGCCATCGGCGCGGGAACGGATGTGGCGGTCGAGGCGGGCGATGTAGTGCTCACGAGAAGCAATCCGAGCGATATCGTCCGTCTTGTGAAGCTTGCGCGCGCCGTCTATTCGAAGATGCTTCAGAATCTTTGGTGGGCGCTCGGCTATAACGTTATCGCAATCCCCGCGGCCGCGGGCGTCTTCGCTGTGTGGGGCTTCTTCCTGCGTCCGGAAATCGGCGCGCTTCTCATGGCAGGGTCGACAGTTATTGTCGTCGTAAACGCTATGAGTCTGCGCCGTCTCGACCTTGCACGCGCCTGAATTTGTTATAAAGCATCTCGTCTGCACACCCTCACCAACTCCCTGCTCAGCCAACCAAACTCATAAAACGTATTCTCGAGCTCTCTTCAGATGAAGACGCAATTATTCTCGACAGCTTCGCCGGTTCCGGTACGACCGCTCACGCTGTACTCGACCTCAACAAAGAGGACGGCGGCAACCGCAAGTTCATCCTCGTCGAGATGGAGGGATACGCGAACAAAATCACCGCCGAGCGCGCGCGCCGCGCATCGAAGAAATTCGGATACGACGCTGGCTTCACGTACTACGCCCTCGGCCCGGCCATCGACGCCGAGACGCTTCTCGAGGGCAAAAAGCTCCCGACGTTCAAAGAGTTCGCGAAGTACGTCTACTACCTCGCGACCGGCAAGAACCACCCGGATGAGAACAAGATAAACGAGAAGACCGGGCTTGTCGGAAAGGACGACGGCGCCTCCGTGTACCTCCTCTACGAGCAGGACGCGGACGCCCTCAAGAAGCTCGCCATCACGCTCGACTGGGCCCAGAAGACCCATGACAAGGACGCGGGCCGGAAAATCGTCTATGCGCCCGCCTGCTACCTCGACGACGAGGCGCTCGACCAGTACAACATCCGCTTCGTCGGCATACCGTACAACCTCTTCGAGCGCAGTATCTAGACCATGCTGAAGGAGTACCAGAAGAAAGTAGCGGGCGACCTCGAGAGCTTCTTCACCGACCTCGATACGGCGCGCGCGAAGTACGAAGCGAGCCCGGAGCTCAAGTCGGTACTCGGCAGCTACGTCGACATTGCCTTCTCCGGCCGGCAGTTCCCGGACAGCTCGAAGACCGGAGCCGGCAAGGCGTACCCGCGCGTCTGCATCAAGATGCCGACCGGCGGCGGCAAGACGCTCATCGCCATCGAGACCATCCGCGCATACCAGAACCTCCTCGCGAAGAAGAAGACCGGGCTCGTCGTCTGGATAACGCACCGCGAACAGATATACCGGCAGACCATCGAGAACCTGCAGAACAAGAGCCATGCGTACCGTCAGCTCCTCGACCAAGCGAGCGGCAACCGCACACTCATCGTCGAGAAGGGCCAAGCGCTCCGCAAGCAGGACGTGGACGAGAACCTCGTCGTCCTCATGCTCATGATGCAGTCGGCCAACCGCGACACGAACAAGATGTTCGAGGACAGCGGGTATACCGACTTCTTCCCGCCCGAGGGCAGCTACGAGCTCCACCGGAAGCTCGTCGAGCTCATCCCGAACCTCGACCGCGTCGAAGACCCGCTCTTCGAGCGCCTCCAAGTGAAGACGAGCTTGGGCAACACCATCCGCACGCAGGAGCCGCTCATCATCGTCGACGAGTTCCACACGATGTTCACCGACATCGCGAAGGCGACGCTCGACGGCTTGAACCCCTCCGTCATCATCGGCCTCTCGGCGACGCCGCGCCGCGGCATGAACATCGTCTCGAGCGTCTCGGGCCGCGAGCTCAAGGCCGAGGAGATGATAAAGCTCGACATGCACCTCATCGCGCCCTCCCGGAGCGGCGACTGGCACACGATGCTCGGTGCCGTGAAGTGCAAACGCGACGAGCTCGAGAAGAAAGCGCGAAAGCTCAAGCAGAACGGCGGCGTCTACATCCGCCCCATCGCGCTCATCCAAGTCGAGCGCACCGGCCGCGACCAGCGCGGGCCCGGACACGTCCATAGTGAAGACGTACGCGAGTTCCTCATCGCCGCCGGCGTCCCGCCGCACGAGATAGCCGTGAAGTCGAGCACGCTCGACGAGATACGCGGCCAGAAGCTCCTCTCGCCGGAGAGCGAAGTCCGCTACATCATCACCAAGGAAGCGCTCAAGGAGGGCTGGGATTGCTCCTTCGCCTACATCCTCGGCGTCATCCCGAACGCGCGCACGAACAGCTCGATGACCCAGCTCGTTGGCCGCGTGCTGCGCCAGCCGTATGCCAAGAAGACCGGCGTCAAAGACCTCGACGAGAGCTACGTGTACTTCACCTCCGGGCAGACCGAGGAGGTGCTCAAGAACGTGCAGGGCGGCTTCGAGGACGAGGGCCTCGGCGACGTGACGCCGGGCATCGAGGTGCGCGACCACAGCGGCAATGCGCTGAACGCTCCGAAGACCGTCTCCATCAAGCACGACGTGCGCCGGAAGTACCCCTCGTCGCTCTTCCTCCCGGTCTGGCTCGTGAAGACCGGCCCCAAGCGCTACCGCAAGTTCTCATACGACATAGACGTGAAGCCGCAGCTCTCGTGGGACATCGGCCGCGCGCTCGACGGCTGGCTCGACGCGCTCAAGCCCTCCATCACGAGCTACAAGGAGCCGGCCATCGAGTACCTCGTGAACCTCGACAGCTCGACCGTGCAGCAGACGGAGAGCCAGACCGCCATCCGCTTCGACGAGCACTACCTCACCCGGCGCTTCTCCGACACCATCGACAACCCGTTCATCGCGTGGGAAGTCGGCGCGCGCGTCGCGAAGAAGCTCGCAGCGGAATTCGACGCCGCGCTCCTCGACCAGAACGCCGGCTACATCGGCCGCGAAATCGAGAAGAAGCTCGTCGAGCACCGCCGCTCGCAGGAGAAAGCGATATTCGAGGAGCTCATCAAATCGGGCGCGCTCGAGCTCGTGGTCTCGGACGACGAGGCGACCGGCTTCGAGATGCCGATGAAGGATACCGTCGCGAATACCATCCCTTCCTCGTACCGCCTCAACCTCTACGAGGACATCGAGACGAGCTCGCTCAACTCGCTCGAGCAGGAGGTCGCGAACATCATCGACGCGAGCCCGAACGTCATCTGGTGGGCCCGCAACAAGGCGCAGAAGGGCTGGTATGCCGTACAGGGCTGGCAGCGCGGCAAGATACGCCCGGACTTTGTCATCGCCCGGAAGAACGACAAGGACGAGCTCGAGTTCGTGTACGTCGTGGAGAACAAAGGCGAGCAGCTCATAGGCAACCCCGACACCGCCTACAAACAGGCCGTGTTCGACCGTATAAACGCCCTGACGGGCCGTATCCAGCAGGTGCGCATCAAGACCACCACCGTGAAGCTCAACGACCGCTTCGAGTTCGAGCTCATCCGTCGAAGCAGCGTCAATACACCAAAGAACGAGAGGAGGCCATCAGTGCCCTTCAGCGCCTCGACAACACGAACACAAAATACTACGAGCTCGGGACGAACGTGGTCGAGCTTGCGCAGCGTGCCCGCGACATCTACCTCAACAAGAGACGTACGGTCGAAGACAAGCAGCTCCTCATGCGCATTCTCTTCGAGAAGATGCAGCTCGGCTCGACTGAAATGGTCGCAACATACAGCAAGGCGTACAGCCTGCTCAAAGAATTCGCGACCGACTGGAATATCGCTTTAGAACATCTAGAAAACAGCGCAAATACAGGACGGAAGTCCGATTTTACGACCTCTTGTCCTATCTTGCTCCGCGGGTAGGACTCGAACCTACAACCAACTCCTTACACGTGTTCCCTCATTGCTGAAGGCGCGGACTATATCATCATCGGTTCTCGATGCGAGGCGCTTCCCCTGACGATACCGTCGGGTACTCCCGCTAGGGATAGTCTCTGAACCTTCTCCGCTTTCGCGAAGCTTGGCTGCTGATCGCCCGCAAGGGGTTTCCAGCAATTCACCTCGTTATTCGACCTGGATTCCTCCAGGAAGCTGCGTTTGCCACAGGGAGCTGCTCTACCATTGAGCTACCGCGGAATACACGAACAGGAAAATTATACACAGAATGCCCCGGAAAACAATATTAACACCTGGTGTTATACTGCTTATATGCAAAGGATCTGCAAGATTCACGGGCTGACGAAATTTTTCCCTAGAACTGAAGGATGGTATCGCTGCGGTAAGTGCGCTTCAGCAGCCGTCATACAAAATCGTCGCCGCAAGAAAGAAAAGTTAGTCGGGATGTTCGGCGGCGAATGTTCACTGTGCGGATATAAGAAGTACGTGGGCGCTCTTGATTTTCATCATAGGAATTCGGTGGATAAGAAATTCGCGTTGAGCGTCAAAGGATTGTCGTATTCGTGGGATTCTTTGGTCAGAGAAGCCGAGAAGTGTGTTCTGGTTTGCAAGAATTGTCACTCTGAAATCGAGGCAGGAATATCCAAACTGAAAAGAAGTGAGTAATTCGCGCTATACTGGCCGCATATGCTTACCCTCTACGTAAAAACCGGATGTCCGTTCTGCGCGCGCGTGCTCGCGACAGGGCAGGAGCTCGGCATCGACTTTGACCAGAAGAACATCGCGGACGATGCGGTGGCGGCCGAGCTCGTGGCGCGCGGCGGCAAGAGACAGGTTCCGTACCTGGTCGACAGCGAGCGCGGCGTGGAAATGTACGAATCGGCGGATATCGACGCCTATTTGCGGGCGCAGTATCCGAAGCGGTAGCAAATGTTTTTAAAAGTTTTCGTCACGCCCGGCGCCCGGCGCGAACGGGTGGAAGTCCATCCCGCCAAAGGCGGGGAAGGCGGGACGCTCGCCATAGCCGTGAGGGAGCCGGCGGAGGGGAACAGGGCGAACGAGCGCGTCCGCGAGATCGTCGCTGCGCGCTTCGGCGCGCCGCTCGGCAAGGTGCGCATCCTGACAGGACACCGTTCCCGTTCTAAAATGATAAGCATTACGAGCTAATGCCGCCCGTATGAACATCACCATCAAAACGACGCACCAAGAGCTTACCGACGCGATGCGCGAGCTTATCGAAGGGAAGTTTTCCGCTCTTGAGAAGCTCACGGCGCACTCGAAAGTTCCCGCGGCGCTCGAATGCGAGATAGAGGAATCAATCGCCGTGGAGCGCGCCGGCGCGCGCTACCGCGCCGAAGGGAACCTTTCCCTCGACGGGAAGCTTTTCCGCGCCGAGGCGACGAGCGCGACCCTGGAGGGCGCCGTCGACCGCGTGCGCGACGACTTGGCCCGCGAGATACGCCGCGCGCGGGGGAAGGAGCGCGGGCTTATGAAGCGGGGCGGGGCGGCCTTGAAGCGGATGCTGCGCTTCGGGCGCTAGCGCCCGCGCGCGAAGTCGGCATAGGCCATTTCGCGCTTGCCCTCGGGAATGACGCGCTCGATGACGAACCGCCCGCCCGCGAAGGACGCCGCCGTTATTTTCACGCGCCTGCCGTCCGCGAAGAAGTGCGTGCCGATGGTATCGGCATAGGCGCGGTATTTGCGCCAGTTCTCCTCGGCGGGAGCGTCGAGCGAGAGGAGCCCGTCTTGTTTTTTGAGCTTGCCGGCGTGCGTGGCGCGAGAGGCGTCCTGCGCCGCGGGCGCGAGCCCGCCCCGTGCGAACGCGGGAAGGGTTTCGGCCAGAAGCTCGGCGCCGAGCGCGACGAGGCGCGCGCGCAATTCCCGTGCGGTTTCCGTGCTCTCTATCGGCGTCTCTTTCCGCGCGAGGATGCCGCCCGCGTCGAGCTCGGGAACCATTTTCTGGATCGTCACGCCCGTCGCCGCGTCGCCCGCGAGGAGCGCCGACTCGACGGGCGTTGCGCCGCGGTGGCGGGGGAGGAGGGAGTAGTGGACGTTCACGACCCCCTGCGGGAAGGCGCCGATGAGCGCGTCGGGGAAGATCTTCCCGTAGGCGACGACGACGGCATACGCGCAGCCGTACGCGCGGATCGCGGCGACGGCCTCGCCGTCGAGCCGCTCCGGCGCGAGGACGGGGATGCCGCGCTCTTCGGCGAGCGCTTTCACGGGCGAAGGCGCGCGCGCGAGGCCGCGCCCCTGCGGAGCGTCCGGGCGGGTCACGACGAGCGCGGGCGTAAAGCCCCGCGCCAGGAGCGCCGCGAGCGTGTCGCGCGCGGCGCCGGGCGTGCCGAAGTAGGCGAAGTTATGCGCTTGCCGCATGGGTGATGGCGAGGAGGTTTTCGGCGTGGTCGGTGAAAAGGACGCCGTTCAAGTGATCGAGCTCGTGCTCGAAGATCTGCGCGAGGAGGCCGCCGGCGCCGCGCGTGAAGCGGATGCCGTCGGCGCGCCGCGCGCGGACGGTTACCCGTTCATGGCGGTTCGTCGTGCCGTAGACGCCGCGGACGGACAGGCATCCTTCGTCGGCGCGCACGCGCTTCCTCGACGTCTTTACGATCTCGGGATTCGCGTAGACCTCGATTTCCGCGGGCGGCGCCGTTTCGCCAGCGGCGAGCGGCGGGAGCGTGCGGTCCGTCCGCACGATGAAGAGGCGCCAGGAGACGCCGACCTGCGGCGCCGCGAGCGCGACGCCCTCCGGCTGCGCGTCGAGCGCCGCCGCCATATCCCTTACGAGGCGCGCGAGTTTCGCCGAGCCGAAGAGCTCTTCCGGCACGGGCTTCGCCGCTTCGCGCAGCACCGGCGCGCCGTCCTGCACGATTTTCCGCATGTGGCCGAGTATAACCAGCAGAAATACAAACGTCTATAAAAACAAAAGGACCCACGGGCAGATCATGGATCCTTCCGCGGGTCGAGAGTCCGAGCTCGTCGTGTGCCGGTCATGCAACTTTTGCTTCGTATTCCCGGGGGACGTATTCGCGCAGGCCGAGCTCTTGGCAAAGAGCTACGAGCGGCTCGAGCATTCCTTCGTTGCTGCCGTAGCACCGATTCCAGTCGATCCGAACGCGGGCTGGCTGGCCCGTTTGGAAACCGATGACCCGAGTCCCATCTCTCTTCTCCATGCCACGGTTGCAGCATGACACGGTACTCCGCGGCGTGTTGCCCGTAGACGTCATCGTAATAGCCGCTGTGGAATCTAAATCCGTATTTCGCCTGCTCTTTTTCCATCTCGGTATCACGACTTTGCTCCGCTGCCTATCGCGGTATACTTGCCGCAATGCAGACCGTCCTCGTCACCGGCGCGACACGGGGCATCGGAAAAGCCGAGGTGCAGAAATTCCTCCGCGAGGGATACCGTGTCTTCGCCACCTCGACGAGCGGAACCGTGGACTATGCGCATGAGAACTTGGAAGTATTCCCGCTCGACCTGCGTTCGTCGGAGAGCATCGCGGCATGCGCATCCAAGGTCGCGGGAACGCATATCCCCGTGGACATCCTCATCAATAACGCCGGCGTGCTCCTCGACGAAGAGGAGACGACGCTCATCCCCGAGAAGCTGCGCGCGACGCTCGAGGTGAATCTCGTCGGAACCGCCGCGTTCACCGAAGCGATCCTGCCGCTCATGAGCGCGCAGGGAATCATCGTCATGACCTCTTCGACGGCGGGCTCGCTCACGCTCGTCAACCGTTCGCTATCGCACCATCCGCTCCACTATCCGGCATACAAGATATCGAAAGCCGCACTCAACATGTACATGCGCTCCCTCGCGCTCCGGCTCGGCGGTACGGGCATCACCGTCTTCTCGGTCCATCCCGGTTGGGTCAAGACGGATATGGGCGGCGAGGAAGCAGACTTGACGCCCGAAGAGGCGGCAGAAGGCATCTACGAGACAATTATAGCGCGCCCGGAGACGGGAGGATTCTATTTCAAGAAGGAGGAGCTACCGTGGTAGCTAGCGCGGCGGGTGCTTCTTCGGATCGATTTCCCACCAGAATTTTTTGCTGAAGTTCTTCGCTTGGCTGCAGACGCTTTTCAGATAATAGAGGTCGGCGGTGGGTATCTTCTCCAGCACGGTGCCGAGGTGCGCCATCGTCATCGGCGCAAGGCCGTCGTGCTTGCGCGAATAATTTAGGTGGCGGAGGAAGAAGCGCATCAGCTCGCCGCGCTCCGTCTTGCGCTTCCGCCCCTTCGGCGCCGCCGCGGCCTTCTTTTCGAAATCGGGAAGGATGTCGCGGATGGGCTTCATCGCCCCCAGTATAGCGTCAGCCGCCGCTCGCTTCTATGGCGGCGCCGAGCTTCCGGAGCCGCGCGATGAGGTCTTCGTAGCCGCGGTTGATGCTGTAGACGTTGCGGAGCGTCGAGCGGCCGGAAGCGCCCAGCATCGCGACGAGGATGATGGTCGCGGGCCGCAGTGCGGGCGGGCAGATGACCTCGGCGGCCTTCAGACGCGCCGGGCCTTCGATGGAGATGCGGTGCGGGTCGTGGAGGAGGGTCGTCGCGCCGAGGCGGTCGAGCTCCGTATAGTAGATGGCGCGCTTCTCGTACACCCAGTCGTGGATAAGCGTCGTGCCGCTTGCGACGGTCGCGATGACGGCGAAAAAGGGAAGGTTGTCGATATTGAGGCCCGGGTAGGGGCGCGCGTGGATTTTCTCGGGGAAGGCGGTAAGGGTCGACGGCCGGAGCGAAAGGTCGGCGAGCTTCGTGATGCCGTTTTCGGACGTGCGCCGGTTCGAGAGCGCATAGGCGAGCCCCATTTTCTCGAGCAGGAACAGCTCGACTTCGAGGAATTCGATGGGCGCGGATGCGATGGTGAGCGCGGAGCGGGTGACGAGCGCCGCCGCGATGAAGAACATCGCGTCGGTCGGATCCTCCGCGACGCTGTAAGAGACGTCGCGGTTTATTTCGGCGACGCCGCGCACGGTGAGCGTCGTCGAGCCCACGCCCCCGACCGAGACGCCGAGCGCGCGGAGGAACCCGCAGACCTCCTGCACCTGGTAATTCGCCGAGGCATACTTGATGACGCTCGTTTCCGGGATGCGCGCGGCGGCGAGAAGGGCGTTCACGGTCGCCGTATCGCTCGATTCGTAGAGGACGACCTCCGCGCCGACGAGGCCCGTATGGCGCACGCGGTAGCGGTCGGTGAGCGCTTCGATGGCGACGCCGAATTTCTCGAGCGCGAAGAGGTGCGGGCGGACCGAGCGCAAACCGAGCGTGCAGCCGCCCGATTGCGGCAATTCGAACTCGGCGAACGCATGGAGCAGGGGCCCGATGAACATCAGGATGCTGCGCGTCCGCGTCGCGGCCGCGCGGTCGATGGCATCGAGCGAAAACGTCTCGGGCGGCACGATGACGAGATCCGCCCCTCTCCACTCCACGGAGACGCCGATGGAGCGGAGCACCTCGACGAGGCGGTTCACTTCTTCGATTTTCGGCACGCGCTCGAGCGTCGTGGTGCCGCGGTTGAGGAGGGAGGCGGCCAGGAGGGCGACGGCGCCGTTCTTCGAGCGGCTCGTCTCGACCGTCCCCGAGAGCGGCCTCCCGCCGTCGATCACGAAATTCATCCCTTCCTGCATAGGCGCATCGTACCACCCTCCGCGCCGCGCTTTGCGCGGGGGCACGGAGGGCGATACTATGCAGTGCAATGCCCTTCTTTTCCCCGAAACTCGGCATCGACCTCGGGACGACGAACGTCCTCGTCTTCGTTCCCGGGAAGGGCGTGGTCATCAACGAGCCTTCGGTCGTGGCGGTGAGCAGGGGTACGGGGCGCGGCGGCGGCAATAAAATCCTCGCCATCGGCGCGGACGCGAAGCGGATGGTCGGCCGGACGCCCGACGACATCATCGCGTACCGCCCGATGAAAGACGGCGTGATCGCCGACTACCGCGTGACCGAAGCGATGCTTCGCTTCTTTATGAAGAAAGCGCTTCGCGGGAATCCGTTCAAGCCGACGGTGCTCGTGTCGGTTCCCGCGGGCGTCACTTCGACCGAGAAGCGCGCGGTCATCGAAGCGGCCGTGAAGGCCGGCGCCAAGAACGCCTACGTCGTGAAGGAGCCGATACTCGCGGCCATCGGCGCGGGCATCCCTATTCATGAACCCCTCGGCCGGATGGTGGTGGACATCGGCGGCGGGACGATCGACGTGGCCGTGATATCGCTTGGCGGCATCGTCGCCTCGACGTCCGTGAAGTGCGCGGGCGACCGCCTCGACCGCGCCATCGTCGACTACGTGAAGAAGCAGCACAACCTCGCCATCGGCGACAAGACCGCGGAGGAGCTCAAGATAAAGGCGGGCGCGGCCGTGCCCCTGAACGAAGAACTGACTCTGCCGGCCCACGGGCGCGATATGGTCTCGGGCCTGCCGCGCACCATCGACCTCTCGACGAACGACCTCGTTCAGGCGATGGGGCGGGAATTGCGCGAGATGACGCAGGCCGTCCGCAAGGTGCTCCAGGACACGCCGCCCGAGCTCGCCGCCGACATCATCGACAACGGCATCATCCTCACCGGCGGCTCCTCCCAGCTCCGGCAGATGCCCGAGCTCGTCTACCGCCGCACGGGCGTGGTCGCGAAGCTCGCGCAGGACCCCTACTACTGCGTCGCGCGCGGCACCGGCATCGCGCTGAAGCATCTGCACACGTATCAGAAAAGCATTTTGGCCAAACAGTAATTTTCGCATAAAAACAGAAACCGCCCGCGGAAGCGAGTGGCTTCCGCGGGCGGTGAAATAGGTCTAGCCCGATTTCTTCGCGGTCGGTTTTTTCGCCGCCGCGACGATCAGCTTGACCAGAACCATGTACTCGGTGATGGCGACAGACTCAAAGTGCAGTTCCTGTATGTTACGTCGCGCAACTCTTCGCACGAATGCTGGCTGTGGCTTTTCCGATCTCGAGAGGAAAGTTTTGCACATGTCTTTCGTGTAGCTCGAGAGATGCGGAGAAGCGATGAATGACATCTCCTTTTCGAGCTCGGCAAGGCGCTCGAAAACGGTTGCTTTTACGGCCTTTTCCGTAGGACATGCGAGCTATACTCAATGAATGCATCACCACGCGTTTGCGATCGAGGCGGAAGCGGACGAGGGCATCGGGGCGGCGCAGGCGTGGGTCCGCCGGGAACTCGGTATGGAGGCGAAAGGGAACCCGGACGTCATCGTCCTCTCCTACGGCCTCCTCTCGGTCGAGGATGCGCGGCGCGTGGCGGCGCTTGCCGCGCAAGCGCCGCTTGCGGGCGCCCATAAAGCGCTCGTCGTCGCCGCAAGCCGCGCCTACCATGAGGCGCAGAACGCGCTCCTGAAGCTTTTCGAAGAGCCGCCCGCGGGCACGTACCTCTTCCTCGTCCTGCCGACTTTGGGCGGCCTCCTGCCGACCTTGCGCTCGCGCATCCAGATCCTCCCCCGCGCGCGACAGCGCCTCGCGCGGACGATCCCGAAAGCGGCGGAGGAATTCCTTAAGGCAGGCAGGGAGAAGAGGGTCTCCATCGCCAAGCGCCTGGCGAGCGGAAGGGACGACGAGGAGCGGCGGGAGAACCGCGACGAAGCGCTCGCCATCGTAAACGGCGTCGAAGCGATGGCGTATCATGATGGATTTACGAAGTCCATCAACATGGAGCTCCTGTGTGAGATCCAGAAACTGCGCGACTGCCTCCACGACCGCGCGGCGCCGGTGCGCATCATCCTCGAGCACCTCGCGCTCGTCGCGCCGTCCGCGCTCGCCTGAGAGCGTCCCCGCCGCACCGCTGTCCGCACCGCTTTTCGTTTGGTAGTATGGAGCGATGGCATACGATTTTTCCGCTCTCGCGAAGAGCATCGCGGAAACCGAGGAATGGCTTAGCCGCGAACTCGCCGGCATCCGCACCGGCCGCGCGGCGCCCGCGCTCCTCGACGGCGTAAAGCCCGAGGCCTACGGCGCGAAGACGCCCCTCACCCAGCTCGCCTCCGTATCGGTCGAGGATGCGCGCACGCTCCGGGTCATCCCGTGGGACGCGTCTCTTATGCGGACTATCGAGAAAGCGATCACCGACGAGAACCTCGGCCTCGGCGTCGCGACCGACGGCCAGGGCCTGCGGGTGTCGTTCCCGGAACTCACCGCCGAGCGCCGCGCCCAGCTCACGAAGCTCGCGCGCGATAAGGCGGAACAGGCGAAAGTGACCCTGCGCGGCCACCGCACCGACGCCCTCAAGGAGATCGACGCGCTCCGCAAAGAGGGGATGAGCGAGGACCAGGCGCGGCGCGACAAAGAGGAGCTCCAGAGGATCATCGACGCCGGAAACGGGAAGCTCGCCGCCGCCTTCGCCAAGAAAGAAGCGGACATCGCGCGCTAGCGGAAATGGAGGTATTCGTTTTCATCCTCGTCATCGTCGCACTCATCGTAGTGCACGAATTCGGGCACTTTGCCGCCGCGAAGCTTTCCGGGATGCGCGTCGACGAATTCGGCATCGGCTATCCGCCGCGCGCGCTGACCGTCGCGAAAGTCGACGAGACCTCCTACACGCTCAACTGGCTTCCGTTCGGCGGCTTCGTGAAGATTTACGGCGAAGACCCCGCTACCACAACCGCGCAGACGCGGTTGGCTACGGGGCAAGCGGCTGATCCGCGAGCATTCAGCGGCAAGAACAGATTTCTGCAGGCGCTCGTGCTCGTCGCGGGCGTGGCGATGAACCTCCTCTTCGCCTACCTCCTCATCACGGGGGCTCTCGTCGCCGGGACGCCCCGCGCGCTTATGCCGAGCGAGGTCGCGGGCGCCCGCGACCTCGCGCTTACCGTGGCGAGCGTCCTTCCGGGAACTCCCGCCGCGCGCGCAGGGCTTGTCCCGGGCGATGCGCTCATAAGCGCCCGGGACGCCGCAGGGACGTGGCGCGCAAGCGATCCCGAGAGCTTCTCGGCGTTCGTTGCGGAGAGTAACGGGCACGATATCCGCCTCACGATCCGACGAAGCGGCCTCGAACGGACGCTCACCGCAGCGCCCGAAACGGGCATCGTTCCCGGCGCGCCGGCGCGTTACGCGCTCGGCGTCGAGGTCGCTCCCGTCGGCGTCGTTCCGCTCTCCCTCGGAAAGGCGCTCGCCGAGGGGCTCACGCTCACGGGCGGCGCGATCGCGCTCACGGCGGCAGGGCTCTGGCATTTCTTTTCCGGCGTCTTCACGCTCTCCGCGAACCTTTCGCAGGTGGCGGGTCCCGTCGGCATCGCGGGCGCGGTCGGGACGGCGAGCGCGCAGGGCCTCGGCGACCTCCTGTCCCTTATGGCGGTCATTTCCATAAACCTCGCGCTCATCAATCTCATCCCCATCCCCGCGCTTGACGGCGGACGGCTCCTTTTCGTCGCCATCGAAAGCGCCATCCGCCGTCCCATCGCGCCCGAGGTCGCGCGCGCGGTGAACGCCGCGGGCTTCGCGCTCCTCATCCTCCTTATGGCCGTCGTCACCTTCCACGATATCTACCGGATCGTCGGCTGAGGGCTTTTGCGCTTGCCGCGGCGCAGGCATATACTGCGCTCTATATGCGGCAATCGC
>JAKAJJ010000055.1 GCA_021813835.1 bacterium
CGCTTTCACCTGGCCGCCGTAGCGGTAGCCGGCGCGGTCGAAGACCGCCGAAGCAATGCCCGCCGCCTTCGCGCGCACGGCAAGGGCCTCGCCCACGGCCTTCGCCTGGACGGACTGCGCGCCCGTGAATTCCCGGCCGTGCGCGCTCGCGAGCGTCGTTCCCGCCGCGTCGTCGATGAGCTGCGCGGACACGTAGCGGTTGCTCCGGTAGACGGCCAGGCGCGGGCGCTCCGCGGTTCCCGTGATGCGCGCGCGGACGCGCTTGTGGCGGCGTTCCCGGAGCCCCTGCTGTTTTGTCGTCGTGCGGTTCATACGGCGTTAGACGGCCTTCTTGCCCTGCTTGCGGCGGATGACCTCGCCCTCGTAGCGGATGCCCTTGCCGAGGTACGGCTCGGGCGGCTTCACGCTCCGGATATCGGCGGCGAACTGCCCGACCGACTCCTTATTCGGGCTCGCGAGAGCGATGACGTTCTTCTCGACGGTCGCCGCCACGTCCTCGGGGATCGCGAGCGTAACGGGGTGCGAGAAGCCGACCGTGAACGCGAGCTGTTTCCCCTTCGCTTCCACGCGGTAGCCGACGCCCTCCAGGATGAGCTTCTTCGTATACGGCGTTTCGACGCCCTGCACCATATTCTTCACGTGCGAGGCGAACGTGCCGACGAGGGCGCCGGAAAGCCGCGACGAGTCCTTCGCCGAAATCCGCACGCCGCCGTCCTCGACGACGACGGAAACGGCCGGGTGCAGGCGCTTCGTGAGCGTGCCCTTCGGGCCCGCGACCGTGAGCGTACCGCCCGCCACGGTGACGGTCGCTTTCCCTTTCTCTATCGGCTTTTTCGCGAGACGGCTCATACGGAAGTCATTACCAAATTTCGAACAGGTCCTCCCCGCCGACGCGGTTCTTGCGCGCCTCGGCGTCGGTGAGGATGCCGCCGGACGTCGAGAGGATGCGCGCGCCCGTCCCGCCCTTCACGCGGTGCGCCGCGGCGGCGGGAGCGTAGAGCCGGCGGCCCGGCTTGCTCATCCGCTTCACGCCGCGCAGGCGCGCGCGGCCCGCCGCGTCGTACGCGAGCGCGACCGCGAGCTTCTTTTTCGCATCCCCTTCGACTCCCACGTCGGCGAGGAAGCCGAGCGCACGGAGCTTCGCCGCGATCGCCGCGAGGTGCGCCGAATAGGGCGCGGTAACCGTGCGCTTGCCGACGCGCGCGGCGTTCTGGAGGCGGATGATGAAATCGCCGACGCGGTCGTTTACCATGATGCTTTCTTGACTCCCGGGATCTTCCCTTCCCGCGCGAGTTCGCGGAACTGGATGCGCGACAGGCCGAACGCGCGCATATAGCCGCGCGAGCGGCCGGAAATAGCGCAGCGGTTCTTCAGCCGGACCGGCGAGGAGCTGCGCGGGAGTTTCTGGAGCGCGTCGAAATCTCCCGCGGCCTTCAAGGCCGCCCGCTTCGCCGCGTACTTCTTCACGAGTTTCGCCTTTTTCGCGTACCGCGCCCACTGGGATTTCTTCGCCATAAAAATATAAAAGCTCCGAGGAGCGTACGCTTCAGAATATCAGCGTTTTACGCTCGAGTCAACGAGCGGCATGCCGAGGTGGCGCAGGAAGGCCTCGGCCTCGGGTTTCGACTTTGCCGTCGTCACGACGGTCACCGCGAATCCGAAAACGTCCTTCAGGTCCTCGTCCGAGGTCTCCGGGAAGATGGTGTGCTCGCGGATGCCGACGGTGAGGTTCCCCATCTCGTCGATGGCCGACGGCGAGAGCCCCCGGAAGTCGCGCGTGCGCGGGAGCGCGATGTGGATGAGCTTGTCGAGGAAATCGAACATCCGCGCGCCGCGCAGGGTCGTCTGGAAGCCGACCGCGTCGCCCGCGCGCACCTTGAAGGACGCGATCGACAGGCGCGCGGCGCGGCGCGCGGGCTTCTGTCCGGTGATCTTCGCGAGGCGGTTCTCGATGAGCGCGAGCTGCTTCGGATCGCGCTTCTTGCCGACGCCGGAGGAAATGACGACCTTCTCGATGCGGGGGCTCTGCATCGGGCTCGTGTAGCCGAACGCTTCCGCGAGCGCGGCGTACGCGGTTCCCTGGCGTTGCTTGGTGAGCGACATACTTATTTTTCGACGCGCGCGACGTTCGACGCGTCGATAGGGCGCGGACGCTCGACGATGCGGCCGACTTCTTCCGAGCGGCCTTTCACGGCGCGCTTCGCGATCGCGACTCCCTCGACGACGACTTTGCGCTCGCGCGGAAGAGCGCGCACGACAACGCCCTTCTTCCCCTTGTCCTTTCCGGTCAGGACCTTCACGGTGTCTCCTTTCTTCACGTGCATACGCAAATAATTATCAGACGACCTCGGGCGCGAGGGACGCGATCGCGTGCCAGCCGCGCTCGGAAAGCTCGCGCGGCACGGGGCCGAAGACGCGGTTCCCTTTCGGGCCCATCTCCTTGCCCTGCTTCTCGACGAGCACGACCGCATTCTCGTCGAAGCGGAGATGGGAGCCGTCCTTGCGCGCGAACGGATTGCGCTGGCGCACGACGACCGCGCGGTACACTTCCTTCTTTTTGACCGCTTTGCGCGGCTCGGCGGTCTGGATGGACACGACGACCGTGTCGCCGATGCGCGCGTAGCGGCGCTTGCTGCCCCCGGGCACTTTGAAGATCCGCGCGATTTTGCCGCCGGAATTGTCGGCTACCGTAACGATGGATTGGGCCTGCAGCATATTTATTTCTTGAGCGCGAAACGCTTGCGCTTCGAGACGGGGCGTACGGCGACGATGGTAACCCGGTCGCCGACCGCCGCCGTATTCCCCGGGTCGTGCGCGAGATACGTCTTCGAGCGCACGAAGTATTTCTTATACTTCGCGTTCTTCACGTACCGGTCGACGCGGACCGTGGCGGTATCTTTCATCGCCGTCTTCACGACGACGCCGGTAAACGATTGCGGGCGGACGGGTTTCTGTTCCATACCGTTTATGCGGCGCGGCGGGCGCGGGCGGACTCTTCCGTGAGGGCGCGGGCGATCGTCCTGCGCAGTTTCCGGGGCGCGTTCGAGTCCTTCGGCCGCGCGCCGGCGGCCGCGAAACGCTCCGCGCGCAGCGCCGCGCGCGTCTCGGCAAGGAGCGCCGCGAGCTCCGCATCCGTTTTCGCCGTCATAGAGTTCTTTTTTGACATAGCCGGGGACGAAGCGCAACTAGCGCTCGACGATCGAGGTCCGCACGGGGAGTTTCATCCCCGCCTGGCGCAAGTGCGCCCGCGCGACCTCCGCGGGCACGCCGTCGAGCTCGAAGAGCACGCGGCCGGGACGCACCTCGAAAACGTAGTGCTTCGGATCGCCCTTGCCGCTGCCCATGCCGACCTCCGCGGGCTTGGCCGTCACCGGGCGGTCCGGAAAAATGCGGATCCACATCTTGCCGTTCCTCGCGGTCGCGCGCGTGAGCACTTTGCGCGCCGCTTCGATCTGGTTGCTCGTCACGCGCGCCGGGCTCGCCGCCTTGAGCGCGAACGAGCCGAACGCGATCATCGTCCCGCGCGTGTCGGGGCGCGCGCGGCGCGCGGCGCTCTTGCGCTGCGTCTGCCACTTGCGGTGCTTTACCTTCTTCGGAAACAGCATACGGGGTCAGGCGGCGCGCGCCGGGCTCTTCCGGTCCTGGTACACGTTGCCGCGGTAAATCCATACCTTCACGCCGATGACGCCGTACGGCAGGTACGCCTCGTCGTTCGCGAAATCGATGTCCGCGCGGAACGTCTGGAGCGGGATACGGCCTTTTTTGAGCTCTTCCTTGCGGCTCATTTCCGCCCCGCCCAGGCGCCCCGAAAGTGTGACGCGCACGCCCTCGACTTCGCGCGACGCGATGACTTTCTCGATCGTCTGCTTCAGGACGCGGCGGAACGGCATCCGCTTCTCGAGGCTTTCCACGACCATCGCGGCCACGACGGCCGCATCCGTCTCCGGCTGGCGCACCTCGATGATATCGAACTTCACGGCGCGCCGATCGGCGGGCGCG
>JAKAJJ010000056.1 GCA_021813835.1 bacterium
GCGGTCCGGCTCCCCTCCCGCGCGCGCCTCCTCGCGCAGCGCGGAAAAAGACGCCGTGCGGTCGCCGCCGAGAAGCGCGGCGATGAAACCGCGCACCCGCGCCGGCGCGGCGGCTTCTGCGCCGCCCGTTTTTTCCGGAGGCGGCTCGGCCGATGCATTTATCGGTTCGACGTTCTCATACGCGGGTTCGATCTGCGCCGGCTCGACGGGGCGCGCCGGAGCTTCGCGGAGGCGCGAGAGCCCTTTGACGACGTCCTCGACGGAAAGCGCGCCGCCCCCGGCGAACGATTTGAATCCCTCGAACGAGGAGTACCCGCGCGGGACTTCGGGCGGCTCGGCAGAGCGGTGCGGCGGGGGCGGCGCCGGGGGAACGGGCGGCGGTGCGGCGGGGGCGGGGGAAATGGACGCGGGCGTGTTCAATAGTGCGGATACGCGGGCGCCGAAGGCCTGCATCCGGCGGCGCGCGGACGGAATGGCGCTGAAGAGAACGAGATACGCGAGCGCGAGCGACCAGACGGCGAGCGCGAGCCAGTAGAGGACGGTGCCGACCGGCCCGAGATCGAGGCCGGTATAGGGAATTTGCGAAAGATAGAGGTAGGCAAGCGGCTGCGCCGCGACGTGCGGCAATACGGCGAGCGTGATGGTGGGCGGTGGTGTGGCGCCCCCTCCGCCGCCGCCGCCTCCACTTCCTCCGCCTCCTCCACCCGCGCCGCCGCCGCCTCCGCCCGTCACGGCAAGCACGGCGGAACATGTGAGCGCCTGGCCGTTCGTCGCATGGAATGTGCCGGTGTAGGTGTATGACCGGACCGCGGTCGGGGAAACGACGGCGGAGCCGGGCGATGTGGTCCCGACCGCGATGCCGTTGTCGATGTCGACCGTCGCGATATTGGCGCCGCTCCACGCGAGCGTTGCCGATCCTCCGGAGGTAATGCTCGCCGGGGCGACGATAAGCGTGCAGGAGGGCGCGCCGCCGCCTCCCCCGCCTCCGGAGGTGACCGTCACCGTCGCGCCGCAGGTAGACGAGCCGCCCGCGCCGGTCACCGTACCGGTATACGTCGTCGTGCTGCCGGGCGTGACGGCGCGCGAGCCGGCGGCGAGGGGTGTGGCGGCGCCGACGCCGTTGTCGATGGAAAGCGATGTGGCGTTCGCGGTCGTCCAGGAGAGGGTCGAGGAGCCGCCGGAAGCGATGGAGGCCGGACTGGCGGCGAGGGTGCAGGTGGGCGCGGGGGGCGGAGGCGCGGAGACTGCCGCCGTGCAGGAGGCAGTGGCGGTCTGCGCGCCGGACGTGACGGAAACAGTTGCGGTCTTCGTTCCGGTCGAACCGTAGGATTTCGAAATGGATTTCGTGGAACCCGAGAGGGCGTCGGTGCCGCTCCAGCGGTAGCTGGAGACGCCTTCCCCGCCTGAAGCGGCGGCCGTCCACGTCACCGGATCACCGGTGTGAACCGAGGAGGGCGCGGCGGAGCAGGAGACGGACAGCGGCGGAGGCGGAGGAGGGGGCGGGGGCGCGGCAACGGTTACTTGCGCATCGCATGCCGTTTGCCCGCCGGGGCCGGAAACCGTAAGCGTGTAGTTCGTCGATGCGGTCACAAGGACCGGCTGCGAGCCGCCGCTTGCCGAGACGGCGCCGATGCCGTTGTTGACGGAGGCCGATGTCGCCGCAGTCGTCGCCCACGACAGCGTCGTTGAACCGCCGCCGGCAGGAAGCGACGACGGGCTCGCGTTGAGCGAACAGGTCGGAACCGGCGGCGGAGGGGGCGGGGGCGGGGGCGGGGGCGGGGGCGGAGGCGGAGGCGGAGGCGGGGGCGGAATGACGCAGCAAGGAGGAAGAACCACTTGAGCAAATACTCGGTTTGGGGTGATGAGTCCGGTTGCAAATGCGATGCCCAAACCGAACACGACAGTGGCGAGCATGCTGAAGAAGCCGATGAGAATCGGCTGCTCGAGCGCGAAACGACGGAAACGTTCCATAATGAAAGAAAGGATTGCCGCCGCATACGCGGCGTATAAAAAGGAGTAGCGAGACCTGCCGGCTGGTTCGAACAGGCCGGCAGGAACTCGTCGCGCCAAGGCGGCTACTACTCCGTCCGGAAAAAATCGTCCGGAATGCGATACGCGGTTCCGTGCCAGGAATCCGGCAAGATGAGATACGCCGGAACGGTCACGCCGTCGACCTCGACACACACCGCGACTCCGCCCTCGCGGGCAGCGAGCGGGAGCACGATGGTGACCTCGGTCGGCCGGATCCGGCCTGCCGCGTCGGCATCCGGATGAAGCGCGTACACCGACGTGTGGAAGAAGCTGAAAGTTCCTCCGTAGCGCCGCTCCATCTCGGCGACGCCGTCCCTCGTCCACGTGCACCAGTCGCAATCGTGCGGCGAGCCGGTGCGCTGCGTCCTCTCGACAACCCCCCAGCAATTGAAATCCGGAACGGCTGCGCGGCGGATGAGCGTGAACCGAAGCGTGCGGCTCGTCCCCGCGGGAACGACGAGCTGCACTTCCGCGCATGATGCGGGTGCCGGAACGGACCTCGTAGAACGCCCGTAGAGGTTATTGCAGACCTCCGGGATGCCGAGCGTCCAGGTCGTCCCCTCCCAGTCCACGCTCCACTCCTCGGCGGGCGCCGAGTATTCCATACGCTCCGCAAGCGGCGGCTTATCGAATTTCACGAGCACGTTCCGCCAGAGCGCACGTTTCCCCGATCGCATGAAGTCGAGCTTCATTCCGTTCGTGACATACGTTCGGACGCCCGGCTTTCCCACCGCCTTCTTGAGGAGGGCGATGACTTCTTCCGGGTATCCGGCCTGCCGGAGCACCCGCGGCGCATCGGCGATGGCTGCCGCCCGGGTCGCGTACGCTCTATCTGCTCCGAAGTGCCGCCACGTTGCCGCGGCCTGCGCGTCCGACGCCGCTCCGAAGGAGAGCAGCGCGACGAGCGCGATGAGGACTCTCATCGTCATACTCCTCTGTTGCGCCGCCTCAAGGGCGGCTGGTTGAAAGAACTGCCTCCTCTCCTTGCGGAGAGCCATCCGATTCCCGGCTAGCCGGGAATCGGATGGCTTTCGACAAAGTCCGCGACGACGACGAAGCGGTCCGTCTTCGCGCCGAAGGAATCGCAGGTCGAGAGCGTGAGCACCCGGCCCGCGACCGAGAGCGGGATGGCCGCATCGTCCGCGCTCTCCTTCGCGACGCTCCGCACCGCGTAAGTGTAGGCCGCGTCGACCGAGTACACCGTGATGGCGTCGCCGGCCCTGAGCTTCTGGATGCCGTTGAAGGTCTTGTACGCGGGATTGAGCACGACCGGCAGATAGCTCGAGTGGCCGAAGAGGACCACGTTCCCCGCTTCCCCGAGGCGGGCCGACGTCGGATACCGCACGGCGCCTTTGAGGAGGAGAGCATCGAGAGCCGCGACGTCGACGGTGTCGGGATTCGCGATGGACGCGGAAAGGCCGATAGCGGGAACCTCTATTTTTACCGGCACTTCCGCGCCGAGCGCGACGCGCGAGGCCGCGGCGCCCGAGACGACGAGCGGGCTTGGCGCGACGGCGACCTCCGGAACCCGGGAAGGATTCGGCAGGAGGTCGAGCCACCGCAGAACAAGAATGCTCGCGGCGAACATGAGCGCGAAAAGACCGAGGAAGGCCCACTTCCTCGCATAGGCCTGCTTCGCGGCGCGCGCGAGCCGCGCCGCCACCTGGACGAATTCCTCCATATCTTGCTCAAGAAATACGCTCTTTTGTCAATTCCGTCAAGAGCGACTTGAATTCTCCTTTGAAACGCAACAAACCCTGACGCATTGAAAAGGTGCGGCTTTTTGACATCTTGACTGACACTAAGTGTCAGTCAAGATCACTACGAAAAACTGCACAAGTTCAGATACATTTGGCACTCCTCATAACTGAGGAGATATGCGGATTTTCAGCACGGTGCGGGGTACAGAGGGTTGGTTGTGGCTGTACGAGAAGACGATACGCTGGTTGCATATGCGC
>JAKAJJ010000005.1:0-1926 GCA_021813835.1 bacterium
GCTTTGAACACGAGGCCCCGGAAACGGCACGGCTTCAGGACGCCATTAGAAATCTGGAGTGGTGCAATTGGGGGTTGAATTCAGGACAAACGTTCTTGACAAGAGCGGCATCAATACCTAGAATATTTTCAGGTGCTGTTCCCTCAACCGATCAAGGAGACCTCTATGCTTCGCAGGGAAGAAGTCGAGGCCGCCTTGAGGCGGCTGAAGAAGGTCATTGCGGAGATCCGGACGGAGAATCCGGAACGCGCGGCCGGAGCCGCGCCCGCGTGGGCCCGGCAGCTCAATGCGGCGGCGGCGCTCCTGCGGTCGTGCGGGGGACTGGAGGACGAGCTCGACGAGCTTTCCGTCATCGCCAAAGGCATCCAGGCCGAGGCGGAGGAAGGAACGCCGACTTTCCGGACCCTCGCCCGGTGGGCGAAACTCCTGGACAACACCGTCCAGGAAATCGCTCTGGCGGCGCTCGGGCGCGAGGAGGTCTGATGGCGCGGCGGCTCCTCGCACTCGCGTGCGCGCTCGTCGCGCTGGCTTTCTCCGAACGCATCGTGTGCCGCCGCTCACGATGCGGGAAAAAGTTCTTCAAGATGGGAGCGCGGTACTCGCTCATTCGGGGATACATCCTGTACCGCTGCCCCGAGTGCGATGCGGTCGCGCTCCTCGTCGAGGATCCCTTCTACTGACGCGGCGCTTTGGAACAGCGCCGCTTTTCTTTTTGCTATACTCGGAGAGCTATGGCGCACCAGTCGCTTTATCGTGCCTACCGTCCGGCGACGTTCGCCGAGGTCGTCGGCCAGGAGCAGGTAACGGGACCCCTGGCCGAGCAGATCAGGGCGAAGAAAATCGGCCATGCCTACCTTTTCGCCGGTTCGCGCGGTCTCGGGAAAACCTCCGTCGCGCGCATTTTCGCGCGCGACATCGGCTGTTCGGACAGAGACCTGTACGAAATCGACGCCGCATCGAACAACAGCGTGGAAGACATCCGCGCGCTTACCGAAGGCGTGTACACCCTGCCGTTCGCTTCGCCGTACAAGGTCTACATCCTCGACGAGGCGCATATGCTCTCGAAGAGCGCCTGGAACGCGTTCCTGAAAACCTTGGAGGAGCCGCCCGCCTACGCGGTGTTCGTCCTCGCGACAACCGAGTCCGAGAAAGTGCCCGAGACCGTGCAGTCGCGCTGCCAGGTGTTCGAGTTCAAGAAGCCGACGCGCGCGGTGCTCGCGAAGACCGTGGCGCTCGTCGCAAAGAAAGAGGGGTGCGCGCTTGCGCCGGACGCCGCGGAGCTCATCGCGGTGCTCGCGGGCGGCTCGTATCGCGACGCTCTCTCGGTGCTTCAGCGGGTGCTGACCGTCGCAGGGGGGAAGGAGCTCGCGCGCAGCGCCGTGGAAGCTGCGACGGGCGCGCCGAAACGCGAGCTCGTGCACGCGCTCGTTGCCGCGCTCGCTAGCCGCGAGCGCGGCAAGGCGCTCGCGGCGATAGAGAGCGCAGCAAAGGCCGATACGGATATGAAGCTCTTTTTGGAACTCGCACTCGAGGCACTTCGCTCCGTACTCCTCATCCGTATGGCGCCCGACTTGCATGCATCGCTTAAAGACGAGCTCGGCGCCGACGAGTTCTCCGCGCTCGAAGCATTCGCGAAAGAGAAGGGAATTACGCACGACACGCTCCTCGCGTTCCTCACCGCCGCCGAACGCATCCGCTACGCGCCCATTCCCGCTCTCCCGCTCGAGCTCGCCGTCCTCGAGCTATTTCCCGAGGATGGGACGCGGTGATACTGTATCTCTGTTACCTATTTTGCCGGCTCGTCTAACGGTAGGACACCGCCCTTTGGAGGCGGGTATTGGGGTTCGAATCCCTGGCCGGCAGCCAACCTGAGCGAGGGTATCCCGCACGAGGTCGTTAAGGATTTCGAGCGCCCGAACAAATATC
>JAKAJJ010000005.1:1936-17946 GCA_021813835.1 bacterium
TACTCCACGCGTGCGATTGCTTCATCCGACACCTCCCTGAAGTCGGTTCCTTTCGGAAAGTACTCCCGCAGGAGGCCGTTCGTGTTTTCATTGCTGCCGCGTTCTCCCGAGCAATACGGATGGGCGAAGAAGCAATCGACGCCGAGGACCTCTTCGATCTCTTCCCATCGCTGATTCTCGCTCCCGTTGTCGGTGGTCAGCGTGTGCGCGGAAAGACCGGCAAGCCGTCCGACAACCGCGATCCTCGTCGCCTCGCTCGTCTTGTCGGCAACCTTGGTGACAAGGAAGAGACCGCTCTTCCGCTCAAGCAGCGTGTTCACGCCCGGCGCGTGATTCTTCGACTCAACCGTGTCGCCCTCCCAGTCGCCGATGCGCGAACGGGTGTCGACGATCGCCGGACGCTCCTCGATGGACGGTCCTCTCGGCTTGAAGATACGCTGTCCCTTGCGAGAGCCATGGGGCTGGCGGCGTTTCTGCTTGCGGCGCAGATACGGGCGCAGGTCTTCTTTCCCCGGCTTCACCCATCCGTTGCCGCCCCGGTGCACTTGAGCGTATACGAATTGATATATCGCCTCATGCGAGATGACACCGACCTCTTCGAGCTTCATGCGCCCGGCTATCTGCTCGGGCGACCATCCTTCCTTCAGGTGTTCGACGACGTATCGGCGGATCGCCTCGTTCTTCAGCCGGTCGGCACGGCCTCGGCTCTTCCGCTTTTCCCGCGCCCGTTCGTTCGCGAGACGAGGCGTGTACCTTCTTTGTGCGGCCGGCACATTCTTGTTGACCTCTCTGGCAATCGACGAATGCGAGCGCCCGAGACGCTTCGCGATCGACCGCACCGACTCCTTCCGCCACAACCCGTGCTGTATTTCCTCCCGTTCCTCTACGCTCAACTGCGTGTGTGCCATATCCCGCTATGTTAGCGGGGTGGTGCAATTACTTGTTGAACTCGCTGTTGCAATTAGAGTGCTAATTCAGTCGTGCTGCCGGCGGTGGTATGCTTACGGTGCCGGTATCCGCTAAGTTATGCACCCCGCCGCCGCGCCGATCGGCGCGGCGGCGGTATCATTAGCGGTGTTAGCCATTTAACGAATCATTGATGAACCATCTCAATCCTCGGAAGACCGGCGTGGCTCTCGGCGCGTTCGCCGCACTCTGCAAGCTCGTCTGGGTCATCCTCATCGCCTTCGGCTGGGCGCAGCCGCTCGTGAGTTTCGCGCTCTGGGCGAATATGATGAATATGCCGTACACCATAGGCGCCTTCGATTTCGCGACGTCCCTCACGCTCATCGTCGTCGCGGCCGTTACCGCCTACGTCATCGGTTACTTCTTCGCGATCGTCTGGAACTGGGCGCACCGCGGTTAAAGCGCTTTCTCCTGAACCGCCCCGTGAGCTAGGTAGTATTCACACATTCTTCACTAAAAGCACACTGAGCCCGAGCGCGACGAACGCGCGGTACGAGGCGTCGAGCTTGTCATAGCGGGTGGCAACCCTGCGGAAGCTCTTCAGACGCCGAAAGAGGCGCTCGACCTGATTGCGCGCTTTGTACAATTCCCGGTCATACCGCCAGGGTTTCTTGATGTCTGACTTGGGCAGAACGACCGGGATACAACCTCCGGCGCGCATCTCGGCACGAAAGGCATACGAACAGTACGCTTTATCCGCGACGACGCGGGTGCGCCGGGCAAGCGGCGTATCGCCGAGCAGCTTCGACCCTTCCGTGTGATCGCTTGCTTGTCCGGGAGAGAGCGAAAAAGAGAGGGAATCCGTGGTATTTGCACAGATGAGGTGTATCTTGGTCGTCAACCCTCCTCGGCTCCGTCCAAATGACTGCGCCCCCTTTTTCTCTGCGCTCCGGCAGAGGCGGGGTGCGCCCGTATGGTGGTCGAATCAAGGAAGACCGCCCGGACGCCGATGATCTTCTTGCGTTGAAGCTCCCGCAGGACTTTGTCCAACACGCCGGACTCGCTCCACCGTTGGAACCGTACGTACATCGTGTGCCAGTTTCCGTATTTCTCCGGCAGTTGCCGCCACGAACAGCCCGAGGAGAGCATATACAGAAGCGCCTCGAGCACCTGACGGTCAGAGTATCGAGGCGGGGTTTTTCTTCGGCAGGAGCGGTTTGATGAGAGCGAATTGGGTGTCGGTGAGCATATACCGACAGGATACCGCATGCCTGCGGGTGGTTTGTGTGAACACTACCTAGCTCACGGGGCGTCCCGTATACTGGGACGTATGGGAATCGAGTGGAACCGAGTGACGTGGTACTCGAAACTGCTCGCCATCGTCGTCTTCGTCGCGACGTTCGCCGTCGCGTTCAATCTCGGCATCCTCTGGGAAGAGACGCAGATCGGCGCCGCCCTCTCGCAGAACCCCGCCTCGGGCGGCGGGGCGGGCGCGCACTGCGGCGGCTTCATCCGCAACGCGCCCGTCTGCGCTGCGGGCTATCACTGCGTCCTTAACGCGAGCCGCCCGGACACGAGCGGCACCTGCGCCGCCGACTGACCGGCGCTACGCGCGCGCGGCGGCGGGAAGCGCCGGCGCGCGCGGAGCGCTATTCACCAGGCCGACGGATTTGGCCGCAAGCAGTTTGAACAATTCCGAGACCTGCATCCAGAAGAACGACCAGACCCATACGAAGGCGATGACCCACGCGGGGATGGGGGCGGTGAAGAATCCGTAGAAGGCCGCGAACGTCGCGAGGAGCTGGGTCGCCGTCACCGCGCTTACCACTTGCCAGCTCGGCAGGAACCGGAACCAGCGGTCTTCCGTGTGCGCGACGTAAATGAGCATGTGCCCGGAAACGACGAGCTTCAGGAAAAAGAGTGTCTGCACCCACGGCCAAGGCAGGTGGAGCCAGTAGAAGGCGAGAAGGAGCATAAAGACGCTGTTGGCGATGCCGGCGAGCCCGTAAAGGAGGGAAAGCACCGAACGCCGGACGATGTCGATGGAGGCGGGCGCGCGCGGGACGCTCACGCGGTCGAACGCGATGGAGATGATGGGCACGTCGTTCAGGAAGGCGAGGAGGAGGATCTGGATGGGCGTGAGCGGATAATCGCCCGCGAGGAGGCCCACGATGAGGATCGTCATAATAAGGCGCGAGCTCTCCGAAATGCGGTAGAGGGAATAGTGGTAGAGCCGCATAAACACCGTCCGCGCTTCGCGGATGGCGAGCGCGATGACCGCCAGGCCGTTTGAAAGGAGCACGATGTCGGCCGTCTCGCGCAGCGCATCCACCGAATGCGCCACGGCGATGCCGACATCGGCGTCGGAAACCGACGGGATGTCGTTCGCGCCGTCGCCCGTCACCGCGACGCGGGCGAATTTCCGCGCCGCTTCAACCGCGGTGTACTTGTCTCTCGGCAGGACCTCGGCGAACCCGCCGGCCGCGGGAAGCACCGCGGAAAGCCGCGCGGGATCGTCGAAAACGGCGCGGTCATAGATGCCGCCCGTGAGGCGGAGCGTGCGCGCGACTTCGCGCGCGATGGGGAGGCCGTCGCCCGTGAGCATTTTCACTCCGATGCCCTGCGCCCGCATCGCTTCGACGGTCGCCGGCGCGTCCGCGCGTAGGGTGTCCGCGAGGAAGAGGAGCGCGACGGGCTCAAGAGCGCGCTCCTCGCGCGTTCCTTTGGCGGCCGCGAGGAGGAGCGCGCGGTCGCCGCGCTTTGCCGCCGCGTCCACGGATGCGGCGAACCGCGCGCCCGCCGCCGCATCGAAGCGACAGAGCGCCCCGACGGTCGCCGGCGCTCCGAGAGATACCATCCAGGGAACGCCCTCCCGCTCGAAGAGCGCGGTACTGCGCTTGCGCTCCGAATCGCCCGGGACGAGCGACTCCTGCGGCAGAAGCGCAAGCCGCTTCGCCGCCGCCGCTTCGCGGATGGCGGTCTCGAGCGGATTCGCCTCGACCGGGTCGGTCGCGCTTGCGGCGAGGAGGAGCGCGTCATCCTCGCTCCACGAACCGAACGTCACGAGCGACGCGACGCGGATCTTGTTCTCGGTCAGCGTCCCGGTCTTGTCGGAGAGAAGGAGGTTCACGTTCGCGAGGTCTTCGAGCGCCGAGAGACGGCGCACGGCCGCGCCGTCCCGCGCGAGCCCGAGGACGCCGGCGCTGATGATGAGCGACATCACCGTCGGCAGGGCGACGGGGATGCCGGCGATGAGAAGCGAGATGTCGAGCGCGGCGAGATCCCCGAGCGGCGCGCCGCGCAGGGAGAGGGCGACGGTGAGGATCGCGATGGCGGCGAGGGAGAGCGCGGCGAGGAGCTTCGAAATGGAGAGGATGTCGGCTTCGAGCGCCGAGCGCTTCTTCGCGAGCTCGAGCGTCTTCACCGCCGCGCCGAAGTAGGTGCGGCTGCCGGTCTTCGTGACCGTCGCTTCTCCGCTGCCGGTCGCCACGTAGGCGGCCGAATAAACGGTGTCGCCCGCGCGCTTTTCTTTCGGCAGGGATTCTCCGGTGAGCATCGATTCGTTCGCCGAGAAATTCGCGGCGGAGACGAGCCGCGCATCGGCGGGAATGACGGAGCCGATGCGCAGCGCGATCCGGTCTCCCGGGACAAGATCCGCGGCGGGGAGGCGTTTCCACGCGCCGTCGCGGAGCGCCGTCGCATAGATGGCGAGGTGCTCCTCGAGCTTCGCGACCGCCTGGTCGGCCTTATGCTCGTGCCAAAGCTGGATGACGTAGTTGGCGAAGAGGAGGAAGGCGATGAGTTCCGCGTCGAATACTTTCCCGCTCGCGTACGAGAGCGCCGCCGCCGCGACGAGCATCAGCGGTATCGGCGAGACGAACCAGCGGAGAAATTTGAGGAGAGGGCTTTTCTTCTTCGCCGCAAGGATGTTCGGGCCGACTTCCTTCAAGAGCCGCGCGGCCTCGTCCGCGGAGAGGCCACACGCCCGCCCGCCCGCCTGCGCGGGCGGGCTTACGGGCGAGCATGCCGGTACGGGCGGTGCGCCATCCACGATGGGCTAGCGGCGCATATGGCGGGCGAAATGGAAGCTCGAATAGGAGAAATAGGCGGCGATGACGACGCCGATCCAGGAAATCCACATCGGGACCGCGTAAGAGCCGAGGATGAGGCGCCAGCCGAACGTGATGCGGAGGAAGTGCGCGAGCGCGACGACGAGGAAAACCGTTCCGACAAGGTAGAGCAGGGCGCGCTCGGAGGGCGAGGTGACGGGCAGGCGCATATTCCAGCCGTAATGGATGAGCAGGATGAGGAGCGCGACGTCGAAGACGAGGATTTCGGGCACCATCGCGCTCGTCCAGCGCACCCCGAGCAGGGTCATCGGCAAGAGGCCCGCCGACGAGAACCAGACGGCGCTGATGATGTCGGCGATGACGAGGCCGCTGCCGATTTTCGCGATCTCGCGGAGGGTACGGTGATTCATACGGGTGGGAAGAACAACATTATGAGGATAATAAGGACACTATAGCGCGCGCCGTGTCCTGCGGGGATGAAACGGCGCGCACCTGTGCATTAGTCCGGAACACCGCCTCGTCGTTGCCGGCGGGGACGAGCTCGTCGCCGATGTAAAGCGCGTCGGATTCCGGAATGCCGAGGCGCTCCGCGAGCCGGCGGATGCCGTATGCCTTGTCGACGCCCGCCCTGAGGACGTCGATGGTCGTCGAACCGCCCATCGCCGCGGTAAATCCGGCCGGCAGCCGCGCGGCGATGGCCGCCTGGAGCGCGCGCCGTTTCGCATGGTCGGGATCCCAGGCCTTCTTCTCTGCGGGCGGCGCCTTCTGCCCGAGCGCCGAGAACGTCACCTGCCCGCCGCGGTACTCGATGCGCGGTCCCCGCGTCGGCGCGGCCATATCGACGACGCCGCTCGCGCGCGCGCCGTCCTCCATCGCGGCTTGTATTTTCCCCGCATCGTTCTCCGAGATGCGCTCTTCGTACACCTTGCGCCACTGGCCGTCCCGCCACTCGTGGAGCGCGGCGCCGGAGGTGGGGAGGATGTAGAGATTCTCAAGGTTCGCGTCCGCAGGCAGCCGCGCGACGACTTGCGCAAGGTACTGCGGCAGAGCGCCGCCCGAGACGACCGCGACTTTCGTGCGCGCGAGGAGGGCGGCGACGTTCCGCGCCATCTCGCTCGTGAGCGGCTGTTTGCTCTCGGCGAGCGTGCCGTCGAGGTCGAACATCACGAGGGGCGGAATTCTCGTCATAGGACCGGCGCGCGATCGTCCGGGTGCGATCTTCATGACAGGGCCGTGAGGATATGCGGAAGCGACGCGGTCGCGGCGCCGAGGACCTTGTCCGCGCCGCCGTAGTAGAGGAAGAGCGTATCGCCGCGGATAACGGCGCCGCAGGAAAAGACGACATTCGCGACCGCACCGGTTTTTTCATAGGGCTCGAGCGGCTCGAACACGGGATCGGCGGTGCGCGCGAGCGCCTCGATGCCGGACGGGTCGAGGAGAGCCGCACCGAGGCGGTAGGTGCCGTGGCGCGATATCCCATGGTAGATGAGGAGCCAGCCGCCCGGGACTTTGAGGGGCGGCGCGGCGACGCCGACTTTCGCGCCGTCCCACATCCCTTTGCGCGGCCCGAGTATCTCGATGCAGCGGGAGACGCGCCGCCCCTCGGCGAGGTCGGGGACGAGATCGGCGCAGATCTGGTTATTGATGCGGTGGTAGAGGAGGTAATTCCCGTTTATCTTCTGCGGCAGGAGAGCGAGGTCCTTGTCGTCGACGCCGGCGGGCGTGAGGAGGAACGGCTCGCTCCACGCGTCGAAACGCCGCGCGCGGAAGTCCTCGACGCCGATGGACGAGACCGCTCCGGCCGGAACGTTCGCGCCGTCGTAGGCGGTGTAGGTCATAAAGAGGCGGTCGCCGATGACGACGGCGCGCGGGTCTTCGCAGCCGGAATTGCCGGTCGGGCTGCCTTTCTTCATCTCGAAATCGGCGCGCGGCCGGTAGACGGGCCCGGGGAGCCGCTCGTCGATATGCGTCCCGTCTTTCGAGAGCGCGAGGCCGATGGTGGAAGTACTCGCGGCATCCATCGCGCGGTAGAGGAGGTGCACCGCGCCGCCGATGTCGACGGCGCCGGCATTGAAGACCGCGCGCTCCTCGAAACCCGCGCCCTGCGGCGCGAGGATGGGGTTCCCTTCCGCGCGTGCGAAGGTGCGCGCGCTATGCTCGGGTTCGAGGGCGCGCAGGAGGTCGGGAAGCCGCACGCTCGCTTTCGCGCATACGGTGTCGGCCGCGCCGTACCAGAGGTCGATCCGCCCGCCGTCGCCCTCCGTCGCGCCCGCCGGGAACACGATGTCCGGCGCGATGCCGTAGCGTTCGTAGATGTCTTCCGGAACGAGGATGGATTCCGTGCGGCCGATGACCTTCGACGGGTCGGCGCGGTCGAGGAGCGCCGCTTCCACCGAAAAAACGCGCTCCTGCCCGCGGAAGTAATCCTCGATGTACGAATAGAAGACGAGCCATCCGCGCTCCGTGAGGACGGGCGCGCTCCCGACTTCCAGGTGGTCGCTGTCGGAGCGCTTCAGGGGAAGAGCATGCGATCCCCAGTCGGCGTACCACGCCTCCCAGAACGAGGGCGACCAGAAGTCCTCGACGCGGTCGGCGAGCGCGAGGCATATCTGCGCGGGCGGCTCGTCCGTATGGACGGTCAGGAGCGCCGCCGCCTTCCCCCCGACACGCTCCGGGAAGAGGGCGAACGCTTTCGCGTTGAACGGCGTCGCGAGGTGCCGCTCGGCGAAGTGTTTCCCGTCGCGCGCGACCGCGATGCCGACCCTGATGGTGTCTTTGGTGAACGGATAGCTGCCGAGCGCGGTGTAGGAAAGGTACGTCGTCCCTTCGAAGACCGTCGCGCGCGGGTCTTCGCAGCCGAAAGCGTCCCACGGCTCTTCCGGCATCAGCACCTGCCGGCGCGAATGGAAGTGGATGCCGTCTTCGGAAAACGCTTCGCCGATGGTCGACTGTCCCGCGTAGGGAGACACGAGCGCCGCCGGGTTCGAGAGCGCCCGGTAGTAGAGGCGCCAGCCGTCCTTGCCGCGGACGGCCGACGGGTTGAAGGTCGCGAGCGCTTCCCAGGGATGCTCGCGGCGGGGCGCGAGGACGGGGTTATGGGGTTCGCGGCGGACGACGAACATACGCTAGGCGACGCGCGCGCTCCGCGAGGTGAGCGGGGAGGGCTCGCCTTCCTCGAGCGCGTCGAGGAACGGAGCCAGGGGAGCCGTCGCGACGCAGACGACCTTGTCCGCGCCGCCGTAGTAGACGAACACCGTCCCGTCGCGGATGACCGCGCCGCACGCATAAATGATGCCGGGCTTGCCGTGATTTTCGTAGGGCGTGTCGGGGGAGAGGACGGGCGCCGCGGCGCGCCGGAGCACTCTCGTCGGGTCATCGGGATCGAGGAGCATTGCGCCCAGTTTATACCGGTGCCCCTCGCCTTCGCTCGTCGCGTGGTAGAAAACGAGCCAGCCGCGGTCCGTGCGCAGGGGCGGCGGGCCGACTCCCCTCATCCGGTAGTGCCACGCGATGCGCCGCGGTGCCATCGCGTTCGGGTCGGGGCTTTCGAGCGCGGAGCGCTCGGGATCGTAGGTGTAGAGGTCGTCCACGTACTCGATGCGGACGCGGTCCGGCCCCTCGGCGTGGAGGTTGTGGAGGAGGGCGAATTTTCCGCCGATCTTCTCGGGGAAGAGCGCCCAGTTCTTGTTGAGAGTTCCGGCGCGCGACAGGAGCTTGGCGTTGCTCCACTTCCAAAAGCGCTTCGCGCGGAAATCGTCCTCATGAATGGAAACGAACGCGACGCGGATGAAATCCCAGCCGTCGAACGCGTTATAGGTGACGTACACGCGCCCGTCGATGGCGACCATACGCGGGTCCTCGCAGCCGCCCCAGGAGCCGCCGGAAGGGTAGAGAAGAGGCGAGTAGCGGCGCAGGCGGTCCGGAGCGGCGTGCGGGTTCGCCGCGACGTAGACGGGGTAGGGCGGACGGTCGTCGAAGACGTAGCCGTTCCCGCTCGAGGCGTAGCCCAAGCGCGAGACGCCGTCTCCGCCGATGGCGCGGTAGAGGAGGTGCGTGCGGCCGCCGAGGGAAAGCGCCGCCGGATTCAGGACCGCCTCGGCGGACCAGGGCGTCGCTCCCGGCGTGATGATCGGATTGTGGAGGGACCGCGCGAGCGCGAGGCGGCGCGCGAGAACGAGTTCCGTGAGTTTGTCGCGGAAGGGCTTCGAAAAGAGCGCGCCCAACATCGTCCCGACGACGAAAAATGAGAAAAGAAGAGCGATGATGTTCGCGAAAAAGAGGAACATAGTGGCCACGGGCACTTTTACGATACCATCCCGCCGCGCGTTTGGCAGGACATAATGCACATGGTATATTCGCCGTATGCTTGTGAACGTCTGTCTTGCCAAGCTCCACCGCGCGACCGTCACCAGCGCCGGTCTGCATTACGTGGGCTCCATCACCATAGACGGGACGCTGCTGGAAGCGGCCGGCCTCGTGCCCGGGCAGATGGTGCAGATCACGAATGTCAGCAACGCGGTCCTCTGGCGCACCTACATCGTGAAGGGCAAGAAAGGGAAGGGCGATATCGTCCTCAACGGCCCGCCCGCCCGCCTTTTCCATAAAGGCGACAAAGTCATCATTCTCGGCGAGGCCTGGGTGGAGGCGGCGGAAGCCGCGAAAATGAGCCCCACCGTCGTGTTTCTGGACGACAAGAACCGCATTACGGGAGTAAAAGAGGGCTGGCGGCCGGCGTAGCCGCTTGCCGCGGCGCGGCGCGGGGGCGTATGATGCCCCTTGATATGAAGCGCACGCTGGCACAGGTCCGCGCGGATCTCGTTTTTAAGGCGCTCGATCCCGAGGACAAGCGCTTCTTGAGCGCCGTGTCGCTCCCGCCGCGACTGAATGCCTTTGCCCGGTACGGCATCGACATCGCCGCGCTCATTCCGTTCAAGTCCTTCCCGCACATCAAGACCGTTCCCGTGGTGCAGATGATGCTCGAGGATTTTGCGGCGGGGCGGTATCGCGGCAAGCACACCGTCGTCGTGGACTCGAGCGGCAACACCGCGCACGCGGTCGCGCGGCTCGCGCCCGCGTTCGGCTTCCGCGAGATCAAGGTCGTCGTCGCGGCGGACATTCCCGACAGCAAGAAGGGAATTCTCGCGGCACTCTCCTCCGTCGACCTCATCGAAGTCGGCGGCGGCAAAAGCGTTTCCGCGCGGGCGAAGGAAGAGGCGAGGAAGGCCGGCCACTACCACCTGAACCAGTACGCCCATAGGGGCAACATCCGCGCCCACGAGCGCTACACGGGTCCGGAAGTTCTCGGCCTCCTCGGCGATCGTCTCGCCGCCATCGCCGTCGCGATGGGCTCTGGCGGCACGGTCGCGGGCGTCGGACGGTTTCTGAAGCGGCGGCGTCCGGGAGTCGTCGTCCTCGGGGTTCGGCCCGCACCGGGCGAGCAGATTCCGGGCGCGCGCGACAAGAAGCGGATGGAGGCGGTCGTCACGCTTCCGTGGGAGAAGGCCGTCGACGGCGTGTACGAAGTCGGCCGCAAGGAATCGTTCATCCGGATGCGGCGGCTCTGGAGCGCGGTCGAGCCCCAGCCGGGCCCGACCTCCGGTCTCGCGTGGGGCGGCCTCGAGCGGTACCTTGCGGGACTCGGAGCGAAGAAACTCAAAAAACTCCGCGGGAAGTGCGCCGCGTTCATCTGCCCCGACGACGGCCGCTTCTACTCGGAGCGGACCACCGGCGAACTCGACCCCGACCAGGGGCTCGAGGGAACCGAGCGGTGACTCCCCGCATACTTTCGCCCCGGCCGCTTCGCGGCCGGGGCATTTCTTCCCCCGTGCTACCATTACTGCAATGAAAAAGCGCGCGCTCTATCTGCGCACGGTCATTTTCGGCATCACGGACAGCGTGGTTTCCACCGTCGGCCTCCTCGCGGGCATTAACGTCGCCGGCGCCTCGCACGCCACCCTCGCCGTGACGGGCATCGTGTACGCCTTCGTCGAGGCCTTCTCGATGGCGGTAGGGAACTTCCTGTCGGAGGAGTCGGCGGAAGAATACGCGAGCCGGGCCGACGTCGACGACCGGCCGTCTATCGCCGCCGCGGTCGTAATGTTCGCCACCTTCGTCGCCGCCTCGCTCATCCCGCTCGTCCCGTATCTCCTCTTCACGACCTGGATCGCGCTCGCCGCGTCCATCGCGGTTTCCATCACCGCGCTCTTCATTGCGGGGGCGCTGAGTGCCCGCCTCGCCGGCCTTCCGCGCTCCTGGCGCGGGTTCAGGATGGCGCTCCTCGGCGGTTCCGCCATCCTCATCGGGGTCGCCATCGGTTCCTTCTTCCCGGTCGGCTGAAAAGTCGGGATTAAGCGAGTTCAACAAGTAATTGCACCACCCCGCTACCTGCAGGAGCCGGAAGCGCTTATCAAGCTCTTCGTCTTGAAGAGCGGCTGCTTCACGGTCGTCGACCGTGGACGCGGCTTTGCGCTTACCCAGCAGGAACGCGCCCTCGCCGCCGGCGGAGAACTGCGAAGCGGTTCCAACATCGGCAAAGGCCAGATCAGGGTCGCCGACTACTTCATCACCCCGGACATCGTCTCCGACAACAACCATTCGGACGGCGGGAGCATCGGCGCCATCCTCGGAAGCATCGTCCCGGGGTTCGGCGGAGTCATCGCCAGCCAAATTTCGCTCAGCAGCAAGTCGGCCGACGTCACGCTCGCCGTGACCGATACGCGCTCGTCGGAACAGATGGTGATGGCGGAAGGCCAGGCGTCCAAGACCGATCTCGGCTTCGGCGCCGGCGGCGCCGGTATCTTCGCCGACACAGGCGGGCTCGACTTCGGCGCGGTCGGCGCGTCAAGCTACAAGAACACCGCGCTCGGGCAGGTCGTCGCGCTCGCCTACCTCGACGCCTACGCCAAGATGGTCTCGCAGGTCGAAGCTCGCCTCCCGGCAAACGCGGCCGAAGCGAGTCCGCCGGCGTCCGACAGGAGCGATACGCATGCGGTCGCGATGGCTCGGGCGGGTCATCTCTTTCGCGGCCCCAGCGTCAAGAGCGGAGCCATCCGCGAATTGCCTCCCGGAACCGTCCTCTACCAAATGGGGAAGAAGAAAGGAGGATGGATGCCCGTGAAGGACAAGGCGGGCCAAACGGGCTACGTGTGGGCGAAACTCCTCGGAAAATGAGGGGCGCCGCCCGCCGCAACGGCCTCGGGATGATACGCGAACGCGTGTCGTTCCGGGCCGTTTTCTTTTCGTGGTATCGTGTCCGGTATGGATAGCGGCAAGCCCGTCCTCGTCTCCGGCGTCAAGCCGACCGGAGACCTGCATATCGGCAACTATTTCGGCGCGATGCGCCAGCAGGTCGAACTTGTCAAAAGCGGGAAGTACCGCCCCTTCATTTTCGTCGCCGACTACCACGCGCTCAACTCGATGCAGGATGCGCAGGAGATGCGCCGGCGCACGCGCGAGCTCGCGATGGCCTACCTCGCCATCGGCCTCGACCCGCAGGAGGTAACGCTCTTCAAGCAGTCGGACGTTCCCGCCCATACCGAGCTCTGCTGGATCTTCGACACGCTCACCACGATGCCGTACCTCATGCGCGCGCACGCCTACAAGGATGCCGAGGCGAAGAATAAGGAGATCAGCGTCGGCATCTTCAATTACCCGATGCTGATGGCCGCCGACATCCTCCTCTACGACGCGGAGGTCGTGCCGGTCGGCGCCGACCAGAAACAGCATATCGAGTATGCGCGCGACACGGCGGAGAAGTTCAACCGCACGTTCGCAACGGACGTTTTCAAACCGCCCGAACCCTACATCCTGCCCGAGGCCGCCGTCGTCCCGGGCACCGACGGCCAAAAGATGAGCAAGAGCTACGGCAATGTCATCCCGCTCTTCGGCACCCGCGACGAGCTCGCGAAGGCCGTGATGAGCATCGTCACGGACTCTTCGGGCGAACGCCCCGAGAACGTGTACGCTATCCATAAGCTGGTCAAGGGAAAGAAGGATCTCGACGGTCTTTACGAAAACAATCGCGGTAACTACAAGGCGCTCAAAGAGGCCCTTATCGAAGACCTCGACCATTTCCTCGCGCCGATGCGCGCGCGGTACGAGGCGCTCGAAAAGGATCCGGGCGCCGTGGACGACGCTCTCGCGCGGGGAAGAGAGGAGGCGCGCGCGGTAAGCGGAAAGAAGATGGAAGCCGTGCGCCGCGCCATCGGCGTCGCGTAGCCGGTAACGTATGGAACGCACCCTCATCGGCGACCTGGGAAAGCACATAAGCGAGACGGTATCCATTTCCGGCTGGGTGGACGTCCGCCGCGATCAGGGCAAGATGGTGTTTTTCGACTTCCGCGATCGTTCGGGCTTCGTCCAGGGCGTCGTCCTGCCGGACTCGCCGGCGATGGAGGCGGCAAAAGGCGTTCGCAAAGAATTCGTCGTCCGCGTCGAGGGCGTCGTGAACAAACGCCCCGAAAAGAACGCGAACGCGAACGCCCGGAACGGAGACATCGAGCTCGAGGTGCACTCGCTCGAGGAGCTTGCCGCCGCGGACCCTCTCCCGTTCGATATGTCGCTCACGGGATTCAACCTCGACCTCGCGACCGAGCTCGACCACCGCGCCCTCGTCCTGCGCCACCCGCGGATCCAAGCCATTTTCAAGGTGCAAGCCGCGCTCATCGACGCGTTCCGCGAATTTATGAAAAGCCAGGACTTCTTCGAATTCCAGGCGCCAACCATCACGCCCGCGACCGCGGAGGGCGGCGCGGAGGTTTTCAGGGTGGACTATTTCGGCAAGAAGGCGTATCTCACGCAATCGCCGCAACTCTACAAGCAGGTCGTGATGACCGCGTTCGAGCGCGTTTTCTCCGTGAACAGGGTCTTCCGCGCCGAACCCTCCGCCACGACCCGCCACCTCACCGAAATCGTCTCGCTCGACGCCGAGATGGGATTCATCGGGAGCTGGACGGACGTGCGCGATATGTCCGAAGCCACCGTGCGCCACATCCTCGAACAGCTGAAGGCGCGCTCTTCGGCGGAACTCGCGCTCCTCGGCGCGGAGCTCCCCGTTATGATCGAAAAGACCCCGACGCTTTCGCTTACGGAAGCGCAGGAGAAGATATTCGCGGCGACGGGCCGGGACGTGCGCGGCGGGAAGGATCTCAACCCCGAGGACGAGCGCGTACTCTGCGAGATCGTCAAGAAGGACACGGGCTCCGATTTCGCGTACGTCTACGGCTACCCGACGCGCCAGAAACCTTTTTACGTCTTTCCGAATTCGGAACATCCGGAATTCAACGAGGGGATGGATCTCCTCTGCCGCGGCGTCGAATGGCTCTCGGGCGGCCGGCGCATCAACGACTACGGACAGCTTATGGAACACGTCCGCGCGTGGGGGATGGATCCGGAGAAAATCTCAATGTTCCTCGAGGCGTTCCGCTACGGCGCCCCGCCGGAAGGCGGCTTCGCGCTCGGCGCCGAGCGTATGACGATGCAGATCCTGGGCCTCAAGAACATCCGCGAAGCGAGCATGTTCCCGCGCGATATGCACCGGATCGACACATTGCTTTCGGCGCCCGTACCCGATGATGCAACCGACGCGCCCGAGAATTAATTTCGTCATCCGGACGGAGGCCTACCAGGGGCCGTTCGAGCTCGTGCTCGAACTCATCGAGGCGCGCAAGCTCCTCGTGAACGACCTTGCGCTCTCGAGCATAACCGAGGACTTCATCGCGCACGTGCGCGCGCAGGAAGCGTTTCCGGTCGAGGAGACGGCGAATTTCATACAGATCGCGGCGACCCTCATCCTCATCAAGTCGAAATCCCTCATTCCCGACCTCGAGCTTACCGACGAAGAGAGCGCCGACGTGGACGACCTGAAGCGCCGCCTCGAGGCCTACGAGAAGGTGCGCGAAGCCGCCCGCGAGCTCGCGCGCCTCTACGGAAAGGACGTGATGGCGCCGGCGGGGGAGCGGCGCCCCGAAGCCGCGTTCGCGCCGGCGCGCGATTGCACGGAAGAAGCGCTCGCCGAAGCGCTCGCGCGGCTCCTTGCCGCCCGGCAGACCTCCGACACCCTTCCCCAAACGCGCGTGAAGCCGCTCATAACCATCGAGGAAATGATGGAACGGCTCGCGAAGCGCGTCCAGAGCGCGCTCATCCTTTCCTTCAAGGAATTCGCGGGTCCGGCGAAGGAAAAAACGGAGGTCATCGTCTCGTTCCTCGCCCTCCTCGAGCTCGTCAAGCAAGGGGCCGTCGCCGCCGAGCAGAACGACTCCCACGGGGATATCAGCATCACGCATGCCGCGGCGGCAGCCGTTCCGCGCTACGGGACCGGGACTTGACCGTTCCCGATTGAATCGCCCTTTTGGCCAACGGGCATCCCCAGCCGGAAACGTTGCCGGGGGAGGGGAGCGCCGCTACAATGGAAGGAATGCTTACCCCGCCCGCGGCCGTCGAAGCCCTCCTGTTCGCCTCCGGCGGACCGCTCGAAAAAAAGCGCCTCGCCTCCCTCCTCGGCATCACGGAAAAGGAGCTTGAAGCGGCGCTTGCCGCCCTTGCCGAGTCGCTTTCCGGGCGCGGAATCGCGCTCGTCGAGGCCGATGCCGACGTCGAACTGCGCGCCGCGCCGGGGGCGGCCGCCCTCGTGAAGAAATTCCGCGAAGCCGAGCTTGCGCGCGACCTCGGGAAAGCCGGCATCGAGACGCTCGCCGTCATCGCCTACCGTTCCGGCGCGACGAGAAGCGACATCGACTGGGTGCGCGGCGTCAATTCCTCGGCGTCGCTGCGCACCCTCCTCCTGCGCGGTCTCGTGGAGGGGAGAGAAGATGAGCGCGACCGCCGCCGCATACGCTACCGCCTCACGGCCGAGGCGCTCGCGCACCTCGGCCTCGCCCGTACGGACGAGCTGCCGCGCTACGGCGAGCTCGCCGCGGGAACGGCGGCCGCGCTCGAGAGCGAAGAAGCCGGCGAAACGGCATAGGCGCTATGGATGCCGCCGATCTCCAGAAGCTCGCTTCCCGAACGCGCTCGATGCGCGAGATGGGCATCGCG
>JAKAJJ010000057.1 GCA_021813835.1 bacterium
CCGATCTCGCGAGCGCGAAACGCGGCGCCTTGCCGGTGTAGCCGAGGGTTTCCTGATCGGCGCGCCGTTCCGCTTTGAGCACGATGCCGTCGAGCTGGTAGTCGAGCGCCGCGCGCGCCTTCCCTTCCCAGTGCCGCCAGTAGGCGAAGACGTCGTCGAGCGCGGCGGCGTGGCGGTGTTCGGGATTCACCGGCAAGCCGAGTCCCGTCAGATACGCGAGCTCATCGCTCTGCGTCTTCGGGAATGCCTCGGAGGTCTCCGCGACGTCGTAGAGGAAGGCGCCCAAGGGGCGCGCCGCCGCGATTGCCGAATCGAGCTGGCGGATGGAACCGGCGGCGGCGTTGCGCGGGTTCGCGAACGGCGGCGCGCCCTCCTTCGCGCGCTCCGCGTTCAGCTTCGCAAGGCCGGAGCGCGTGAGGTACACCTCGCCTTCGGCGACGAGGTCGACGGGGCGCGCGAGGCGCTCCGGCACCTCACGGATGGTCCGGACGTTGTGCGTTACGTCTTCCCCGACGACGCCGTCGCCGCGCGTCGCGGCGAGCGCGAGCACGCCCTTCTCGTAGGTAAACACGATCTTGAGCCCGTCGATCTTGAGTTCCACGTCGTAGGTCGGCGCCCGGCCGAGGAGTTTTTTCACCCGTTCGTCGAACGCGCGCACTTCCTCCTCGGAGAACGCGTCGTTGAACGACCACTGCGCCACCGCGTGGCGCACCTTCTTCAGTTCCGGCAGGACTTCGCCGCCGATGCGGCGGGTCGCGGAGGGCGCGCGGGCGAGCGCGGGGTACTTCGCCTCGAGCGCGGCGAGCTCGCGGGCGAGCGCGTCGTAGGCGCTGTCGGAAATTTCCGGCGCGTCGAGGGTGTAGTAGCGGTGGGCGTGGTACGCGAGGAAGCCGCGCAGTTTCGCCGCGCGTTCCCGGGCTTTCTTCGGCACTGCCATAGCCCCTACTATAGCCGCTTTCCGCCGCACCCTCTAGTAGCGGGCGAAGATGCCGCGGGAGGAGAAGCGCGCCCCGCTCGGGTTCGCGACGGTCGCGCAGGAAACGTCGTATCCCTGCGAGAAGAGATAGGTCGTACCCGAAGCGGACGCCGGCTTATAGACCGTCACGTCCGCGCAGCGCGTGCTCCTGTCGAGATCGTAGCGCAGCGCGACCGCCCACTGTTTCGCCGTGTGCGAAAGGACGGTTGCGGAGATCGGTGAAGAGGCCTCGCACGTCGGCGCGGGCGCGGGCGCGTTCTGGCTCGACGGATAGGCGAAAATGTCGTACTGCTGGTCCGCCATAAGCGCGCACTCGAGGGCGGCATCGGCGGCGTAAAAGGCGTACTGCGACTCGAGGGCGGAGGAGGCGAGGACTTCCTGCTTGTAGGCGAGCGATCCGAGCGCGAGCCCGAAGGCGAGCATCACCGACATAAAGATGACCGCGATGAGAAGCGCGAATCCCGTTGGAAGTCGGCGGTGCCGTCTTTGGGGAGCAATGGACAGGAAATTTCGCAGAGGGTGCATCGATTTGCTTTGCCACGCACAAAAAATTTCGGAAATTTTTTGTGCCGGGACTTCCAACGGGGCGAATCCGCGCCGGTGCCCTCCTTTCGTTTTGAAGCGCGTCATTGCCATGGCGTGAGGTAGTCGGTAACGACTATCCAGTACGGGCTGCCGTGGAAACTCCAGTACACCGTCGAGACGATGCGCTCGCCATACGAGGCGACCGCGAACGCCCGGACGGTGCGCGTGAACGGCGTCTTCACGGCTCCGGAGATGCCGCTCTGTTCGGTGTAGACGCCGTTCGCGAGGTAGAGCGGGGCGCAGGCGCTGCTCGAACAGGGCGAGAGCGCGGAACCGTTCCCCGTGCCCATCGGGAGGAAGGGATCGAGCGTACAGGTGGTCGTTTCGCAGCCGGAAATAGTCGCGGTGTCCGAAAGAGGATCCGCGAGGAAGCTGGTCCACGCCGTCTTCGACACCGCCGTGCCGCCGGCCGCGTACGCGGCGAGGTATTCGTCGTCGCGCATCGCGCGCACGTATTCGATCCCCTCCTGGGCGAGGTAGGACGCGGTGAGCTGGTCGCGGGCGATCTGCGCGGCGACGATGGCGCGGCTTGCGGCATAGATGGGCCCCGCGACCGCGAGCATCAAAATCGTGACGGCGATCATCGTTTCGATGAGGGTAAAAGCCCTTCGGGCTCTTGCTCCGCCGGCGCTCGCCTTGGACGAATGCCCGAAGACGGCCACTCGCCGCTCGGCTCGCTGGGGAGTAAAGCCGCGGACGGCTTTGCTTCCGGCGCTCGCCTCGGACGAATGCCCGAAGACGGACACTCGCCGCTCGGCTCGCTGGGTAGTGGAACCTCTCACGAGGTTTTTCTCCCTGCGCCCGCTCGCAAAAGAAACATACCTATGTTTCTTTTGCCTCGCTCGCCGGGTAGTGGAACCGCTCATACTCATAGGTCGCTGCCGCGCATCGTCGCGCCCGTTTCGATCGTGAAGGGCTCGGTCTTCCCCGGCCCGGCGGCGACCGTCCCTGAAACGACGATGGTCACGCGCGCCTGCTCGTAGTCGCCCGGCGCGGGCTTCGTCCCGTGCGCGTAGAAGGTGAGCGCCGATACCGTAACGGACGGGTCGGTGAGCACGCTCGTGACGCCGCTCTTCGTCTCCCGTATCGCCGTGCCGGAAAGGCCGTAGGAGACGGACGCCCCGTTCGCGTCCTTCAGGGAAAACGAACTGGCGCCGGAAGGGCAATCGCCCGTGCCGCCGCAGTCGTAGGCGGTGCCGGTGCGGATGGTGCGCGTCATGCTTTCAAGCGCGAAGGAGAGGTTGTCGACCCCCGTCGCGATGCCCTGCACCTGCCGGTTGAGGCCGATCATCATCAGGTACGCGCCCGCGGCGAGCGTCATAATGAACGCGAAGAGCCCGACCGCGACGATGAGTTCGATGAGCGTGTAGCCGCGGGAGCGCGTCATGGGCAGGAGGCGGCGTTCGCCGTTATCTCGCCCGACGACGCGACCGACACGAAGCGCGCGCCGCCCTGGGGCGAGATAAGCGCGATGCACGCCGCGGTGACGGGAAACCGCGAGGAATAGGAGCCGTTCACGCTCATAAACGGCTCCGCGTTCGGGCGCGAGAAGACGATATCGAGCGAGGAGAGCGAGCCGCCGTTCGCGCGGGCGCAGGACCACGCGCTCGCCGCGTAGGCGCAGAAATCGCTCACCGTGATGCCGTTGCCGAGCATGTAGCCCGTCACGCGCTCGCCCTGGCTCGCCTCGTACGCGCAATCGCCGGGCTGCGCGTTCGGCGCCGTCGGGTCGGCGATGGGATGGCAAACGGAGTTCGTCGACGGCGCCGGATAGCTGTCGGCGAAGAGAGTGAACGAGGAGGGGGTCCCCTTACTGAAATCGACGCCGTACCCCGTATTCGTCGTCGCCGTTCCCGCCACGCGACTGCCGAGGCCGTAGGTCTCGGCGTTGCGCAAGGTGAGCGCGACATCGTACGCGGCGTTCGCGAGGATGAGCGTCTTGTTGAAATTGCTTTGGCTCGCGAACGCGACCGCCGTGATGACGATGATGATGGCGAGCACGACCATAAGCTCGATGAGCGTAAAACCTCTCACGAGGTTTTTCTCCATGCGGCCGC
>JAKAJJ010000058.1 GCA_021813835.1 bacterium
CATCTTCGCCGAGAATGCCGACCGAGTCGCGCAGGATGAGCTCGGCAAGGTCTCTCGTGGGCGGCGTCATATATATCTTGCCGCGGAACCCGTCTCTCACGAGCTTCGGGATGCGTCCCACGTGGTCCAGATGCGCGTGAGTCACGACGAGCGCATCGATGGCGCCCGGGTCGTACGGAAACGGTCCGTACACGTCCTCGGTCGCGACATCGGCGCCCTGCTCTATCCCGCAATCCACGAGCACGTTCGTCCTGTCATTTGCCACGAGAAAATTGGAGCCGGTCACCTTCCCCGCGCCGCCGTAGAACGAGAGCCGCAATGCCATTCATGCACTGTAGCACGCGAAAAATCCCGTCTCGGGGACGGGATTTTTCGCGGAGTCATTCCACAGTGAGCAACTTTCCTTTCCAGGTGGGTGTCCGCATCGCGTTCGTCGGAATGCGTTCGCACTCGACCGGAACGCGTGAATATAGGACTCCCGAAAATAGGGCAAGTTGCGTTTTTAAAGGAACGACTCCTGCGGAAAGTATACCGCGCCGGCGGGGAAAGGGCCTGGGGAGAACGGCTATCGGGATCCGTTTCCTCGCGGAATGGCCGGGCGGGCTTTGAAGCGGATTCTAGGCGAGAATGCTGGAAATATCCGCGTCGTAGAGCGTCGCCTCGTGCGGCGCGCGATAGCTCGTAATTTCCGCCGGAGAAAACCAGTGCGGGATCTCTTTGCGCGCCTCCGGAACGGAGCCCGACGCGTGGATGAGGTTGCGGATGGCGCGCTCGTCGCCGTCGGCCATCTGGTAGGAATCGAGGACGAAATCGCCGCGGATGGTACCGACGCCGGCCGAGCGGGGTTCCGTGCCGCCCGTGATCTTGCGCACGAGCTCCACCGCGTGCGCGCCTTCCCATACCATCGCGATGACCGGCCCGCTCGTCATGTATTTCTTCAGGCGCGCCACGACGAGATCGGCGACGGCGATCGGGTCCTTCGACGGCGGGGTCTCGCCCTTCTTCTCGTAGCTCGCGATGGCCTTCTCGCCGACGTTTTTCTTCCAGTCCGGGTCGAGGAGGTAGTGCTGTTCTATCATCGCCTCGGTCGGCACGAGCATCTTGAGCGCGACGAGCTTCAGGCCGAGGCGCTCGTAGCGCTTCATAATTTCGCCGATGAGCGCGCGCTGGATGCCGTCGGGCTTCACGATGACGAGGGTCTGTTCTGTTTTCGGGTGTGCCATGGTTTGAAAAATAAGCTTGCCGCGCAAGCCTGTTCCCTGCGCTTGCTTCGGACGAATTGCGCAAGAACGTATTCGTCGCTCAGCTCGCCGGGTAGTAAAACCGCCTGCGGCGGTTATGCGGTTATGATACGCGCGCCGCCCTTTTCAATCAAGATGGTGTGCTCGAAGTGCGCGGAACGGGAACCGTCCTTCGTGCGGTACGTGTAGCCGTCGGGCGCGAGGACGACGCTCCCTTTCCCGGCGCTCGCGATGGGCTCGAGCGCGAGCACCATCCCCTCGACGAGCTCCGGCCCTTCGTCCGCGCGGCCGAAGTTCGGGACAAAGGGTTCCTCGTGCACGAATTCGCCGACGCCATGCCCGCCGAGATCTTTCACGACCGAGAACCCCGCCCGCTCTATCTCGCCCTGGATGGCGCTCGAGATGCCGCCCACGCGCGCGCCCGGTCGCGCCGCGGCGATGCCCGCGGAAAGCGCACGCTCGGTCGCGCGGAGGAGATCCTCCGCCTGCGCATCAGGCCGACCCGCCGCGACCGTGACAGCCGCGTCCACAACGATGCCGTTGTGCGTGAGGCCGAGGTCGAGGCCGACGATGTCGCCCTCCTTCAGGATTTTCGGCGACTCGTTCGGGATGCCGTGCACGACTTCGTCGTTCACCGAGACGCACAGGGTCGCCGGGTAGGGGCGCCGCGCGCCTTCCGGCGTGTAGCCGAGGAAGGCGGGAATATCCCCTCCGCCGCGGATGAGATGCTCCGCGAGGTCGTCAAGCTCCTCGCTCGAGACGCCGGGGCGCGCGGCCTCCGCGACCGCGCGGAGCGTCGCCGCGAGGCGCTTCCCCGCTTCGATAAGATTTTCCCTCTGCTCTCCGGTCGCGATGGTCATACGAGCCCGAGCGTCCTGCGCACGTCGGAGGCGATCGCTTCGGGCGTGCGTTCGCCGTCGAGTTCTATGAGGATTTCCGCGCTGCGGTAGAACTCGATTGCCTGCTCGGTGTTCGCGTAGTACTCCTCGAGGCGCTTTTCGATCGCCGCGTCGTCTTTGCGCCCCTCCTTCTCCCTTCGCAATTCGATCCGCGCGCGCGCCTCGTCATCGGAAACCTTGAGGTTGAAAATATGAAAGGGCCGCTCGAGCCAGGTGACCGAGTCGCGCACGGCTTTCGCTTCCGGGAGCGTCCGGACCGTGCCGTCGAAGATGACGCCGCCGTCCTCGGGAACGGATAATAGCGACTTCAGGTACACGTAGGTCGCGAGCCAGTAGGGCGTGAGGAGTCCCGCATCCATCGTTTCCTCGAGTTTGCGTCCGGCCGCGCCGCCCTCGGCAACGAGCGCGCGCAGGCCGCCGCTCGTGCTCACGACGGGCCAGCCGGACGCCCGGGAGAGCAGGTCCGCCTGCGTTCCCTTCCCGGCGCCGGGCTTTCCGACGAAAAATACGGTGCATGCCGCCATTCGCTCACTCTAGCACTTTTTACTACCGAGCGTACCGAGCGAAAAATGTGCGTCTGCGAACATTTTTCCGAGAGAAGCGAGAGGAGCAAGCTCTGCTTAGTACTCCCGAAGCGAGACTTGGGCGTCGATTTTCTGCGCGAGGTCGAGCGATACCTGCACGGCGATGAGGAGTGCGGTGCCGCCGAGCACGAGCGTCGTGATGCCGGTGAGTCCCTGGATGACGGAGGGCGCCACCGCGATCGCGCCGAGGAACGCGGCGCCGGGAAGCGTGACGCGCGTGACGACGCTGCCGATGTACGCTTCGGTTTCGCGGCCGGGGCGCACGCCGGGGACGAAGGCGCCGGTCTTCTGGAGGTTTTCGGCGATACGGTGCGGCTCGAACGTCACTGCCGTGTAGAAATACGTGAAAAGAACGACGAGAATGAAATAGACCGAGCCGTACTTCCACGGGTCGGACAGGAAGGCCGAGTACCAGAGCGCCGCGCCCGAGGCGAAGGAGACGTGCGCCGCGGAGAGCATCGAAAGCGCCATCTGGGGCAGGAGGAGGAGCGAAAGAGCGAAGATGATGGGGATAACGCCGGCCTGGAGGAGCCGGATGGGCAGATAGGTCGCCGCCCCCTGCGCGAGCGCCGCGCCGCGCACCTGCCGCGCGTACGCGATCGGGATGGAGCGTTCGGCGTCGGACACGACCACGACCGCATAGGTCATAAGGAGCGCGAGGACGACGAAGGCGAGGTACGCCGGGATGTTCGCCGCGGACGCGGCGAACAGGGATTCGGAGACGC
>JAKAJJ010000006.1 GCA_021813835.1 bacterium
CAACGACGGCTCGATTACCTCTGGGAGCACACCCGGGCGCAGTATGAAGGGCTTGTGTCCGTCGCACTCATTCGTTGCTATGCAAAAAAGCTTTCACGATGCCGGAAATGAGTTTTTAGATGGCCTCGTAAGAAAGAGCCGGACGTTTCCGTCCGGCTTAATGCTGTACGCCCTTTGTTGGAGGATTACTTGTTTCTTGTCGCTGCGCGAACTGCAGCGAAAGTATACCCCGTGAGTTCCGTAGTGACCCGTACACCGGGGGTCCCGTTCCAACTGGTCTCGAAGTGTTCCTTGACGATGCCGCCGATTGCGGGAGCGTACCATACGGTCCGAATCATGTAACCATTTCCCTGCATGCCGTCTGGAAAGTATGATCCGTTTGCCGTAATTTTGAAAGCGTCGAATCCCCCGATGCGCTCGCAGCCGACGACCGCGTTCGCGAGCGACATGGACCCGGTGATGCCGTCGCCCCGCGCGTAATGCACATCCGACTGCCACGTTGTGCCGACCTTGAGTGGAAAGACAAACATCCTGTTATCCGGTGTCCAGCGGATGCTGGTGTTGCCTGACAAGGCAATGCCGGTGAGACCGTTTAGATCGAGGGTTTCAGTTATGGTCCTCGTCGGCACCGCGTCGGATTTTCGGACGAGCTCGATCGCTGAGCCGCCAACGGAGGACACGGTCATCGTGAACGTCTCCTTCACGACGCCGCGCCAGTCGTCGATCTTCTTATACGTCCAAGAATCCCCGGGCTTGATAACCGGCCGCAGGGCGGCTGCGGGACAGTCCTCGGCGAGAGCTGCGGTTGCGAACGAAACGAATGCTGCAGCGATAAGTGCTAGAAGCTTGAACATTCTGTCCTCCTTTGGTTCGGTTCGGTGAATGAAAAGGAACTCTGTGTACCGATTATTATAATAAATAGACAAACAAAATTGTCAACAGCCCGTAATGGGTATTCGGACCCAGTTGACACATCTCCCATGCCACGGAAGCTATGCGCATTCTCAAGTGGGGGAATGTTTCCGGGCTATACTGCGGGAACAACGCGCTATGCGGAAGGTCTTTACGAAAGTGCCGTATCTCCTCCTCGCCGGCGTCACGGCGATTCTCGTATTCCTGCTCGCCGTCTGGCTGCCCGCGCTCCCGCTCGCTTCCCTTTTCCTCGCCGACCCGTCGCTCTCCCACTCGCTCGCGCTCTCCCTCGTCGGCGGCCTCCTCGTCTCTTCGATCACGAACGCTCCCCTGTCTTCTCTGGGATACACGGCTCTCGCCGCGCTCCTCATCGGCGTGAACGTCTCTCTCCTCGCGTTCTACCTCCGTACCTATCGCGCCGCGCCCGCGGCGGGAAGCGTGGCGGGCGGAATCGCGGGCTCGCTCTTCGCGCTCATCGGCTTCGGATGCGTATCGTGCGGTTCGGTGTTCTTCACTACGCTTTTCGCCGCCGTAGGCGGCACGGGGCTCCTCGCGACGGTACCGTACCTCGGCACGGGCGTCGGCATCGCGGGGGTGGTTCTCCTCATCCTTTCGGCGGCATTCCTCGCGCGCGCCATCAACAAGCCGCCGGTCTGCCCGGTGTAGCGCGGCTCACGCCGCAGAAGGGCACCTTCCGCATGCGGAAGGTGCCCTTCTGCGGTTCCGCGAACGCCTAGGAGCCGGCGATCTGATTGATGTCCCCTTGGAGCTGGGCCGCGAACTGCATCACGCTGTCTCCGTAGAAGGCGAAGGCCGGATTGTTCGCGCCCGCCCAGCCGGCGAAATAGCGGAGCGCCGCGAGGCGCTCGGCCGAGTAGGTCTGCGCCGCCGCGCCGTTGTCGGCCATAAGCATCGCGGTGGCCATAATCGCCACCTGCGGGCTCCAGGGGTTGCTCGGCACGGACGCTCCGAGGAGCTTGCGCACGCGGTCGCTCGACGCGACGTACTGCCAGGGACCCTGCCAGAAGGAGCCGCCGGAGCCGCCCTGCGGCGCGCAGGTGCCGGTCTGCGTATTGACGAATCCGCCGTAGCAGACCCACGTCGAAGGGATGAACTGCCCCGGCCCCATCGCTCCGCCCCAGCCGTAGGACGGCCGCCTCGACACCGGCATCTTGTCGGGGTCGAGGCCCAAGGCCTGCATAATGTAGACGAAGACCGGCTGGTCGCGCACGGGGTTCATATCCACCCGCCACGTGCCCGTACCGAGATTCTCGCCGAGGTTCGTTTCCTGCTTCAGGACCGCGAGCGTGACGGCGGCGCGGGTGCCCGTCGCCCTCTCTGCGGCCTGCGCATAGGTGAGCGCTTCGCCGAACGGGATCGCCGCCGAATCGCGCAACATGAAGAGTTCCGAGCGGATCTGCGCCGCGGTCTTCTGGCTCGCGGCGATCAGCTTCTGGTAGTTCGCCTCCACGCCTTTGGTTTCGGCGAGGAGCTGCCGCTTCTCCGCCTCCTGCGCCACGACCGACTGCTTCGCGAGCCGGGCCACCGTGCGCAATTGCTCCTCTTCGGCGAGCCGGGCCTGGAGCGCTTCCTTTTCCGCTTCGGTCGAGGAGCTCGTCTGCCGGATCCGGTCGAACGAGTCGGCGAGCGAGGCCTTGATGGACGCGAAAGCGTCGAGGTCGCTGAAGAATCCCGAGACGTCCTGCGAGCCAAGCGCGACGGAGACGACCGAGTAGCCGTCGAGCACCTGCGTCTGCCGCAGGATTTGCGCGAGCGACTCTTTTTCCGCGGCAAGCTGGGCGGAGAGCGAGGCGAGCGTCTGGTCGTGCACGCCGATGTTGTCGGAGAGTTGCGCGATGGTGATGGTGATGGCCTGGATCTGGAGCTGGGTCCGCTTGATCTCCGCGTCGAATGCGTCGATCTGCGTCTGGAGCGTCTGGTGCTGGTTCTGCGCCTGGTTGAGCAGGTTCTGCTGGACCGCGATCTGGCTCTCGATCTGGTCGAGCTGGTTCTGGAGTTCCTGCTGGCGCGCCGCGACCTGGTCGGCGGCGCTCTGCGCAAGCGCCGCGAAGGGCGCGGCGAAGGATGCGAGAGCGAGAACGGAAACGAAAAACCGGCGCATCGTCCGGTCAGTGTAGCACGGCAGGACGCGCCGGACGCTTACGGATATCTGCAGAAGGTGCCCTTCTGCAGGGCGTTCTCTACGCCTTCGCTTCGGCTTCTTCCGGCGCGCCGTCCGCGGGCTCCTCCTTGCCCTTGGCCTCGACTTCGATCGTCGAGAGGTCCGCCGGCGCTTCCTCGACTTTCTCCTCGACGACTTCCTGCACGAGCGCGACGACTTCCTCCGGCTCCGAGACGAGATTGACGCCCGCGGGGAGCGCGAGGTCCTTCGCGTGGATCCGGTCGCCGATCTTCGCGAGCGCGGAGAGGTCGACCGCGATGTCGTGCGGGAGGTTCATCGGATCCGCCTTCACGTCGAGCTCGTGGAGCACCTTCACGAGATTCGCGCCCTCCTTTACCGCCGGCGACTCGCCGGAGAACACGAGCGGAACGGCGACCTCCACCTTCTCGCCCTTCGTCACCGCATAGAAATCGACGTGGCGCGGCCGATTCGTGAGGGGGTCGAGATCGACGTCGTGGATGAGGGTCGGGATGTCGTCGCCCGCAATGCCCCGGAGCGCGACGATGGTCGACTCGCCCGCCGCGCGGAAGGCCTTGTCGAACGCGCGCGCGTCGAAAACGACCGGCGTCGCCTCCTGGTGCGGGCCGTACACGACGCCCGGGACGACGCCCGCGCGGCGGAGTGCCGGCGCCTTTGGGCCGGTCTTCGCGCGCTTCTCGACGGAAAGCGTAAGCATATTGTTCGAGTATGCCGTATCTCCTCTTTTCCCGCAACTTCCCCAGCCGCCCATATCGGGACGTCGTACGTCCCGATATGGGTGTATGATGAAAAGAAAGATGATATGGAGCTGTACCACATAATAAATCGAGGGGTAGACGGAAGAAATATCTTCGAGGATGACGCCGATCGCGTGCGGTTCGTGCATGATTTATACGAGTTCAATGACATAGCTCCGGCTCCTGAATTCCTTAACATCAGCATGCTGGGAAAGTCGGGACGTCGTACGTCCCGACATCGAAAACGACTGGTTGATATACACGGATGGAAGCTGGTCGCCAATCATTTCCATCTGCTCATGTCAGAGAGGATTGAGAATGGGATTCTCTCTTTCTTGAGAAAAATGAGCGGCTATGCGCGTTACTTTAACGAACGGCACGCGCGCAAAGGAACTCTTTTCCAGGGCAGAACAAAAAGAATACTAATCGCGAATGAAGCGCATTTCTTGTACGTTTTGCATTACATACATCTCAACGCGCTCGATGATCTGCCCGGGTTTACGAAGTGGCGCGAACGGGACAAAGGCGGCATACCCAATCTCAAAATTGCGCTCGAACACCTTCGAAAAGATCGGTGGAGCAGCTATCAAGACTACTGCGGGATTCACAATTTTCCCTCAATTTTAACAAAAACTCTTTTTGAGGATCGGCATGGCGACTACGAAACAGCACTGAGAGAATATCTCAAAGATCGGACATCTGAAAACTTGGAACCGGGTCTTCTCGAATATTAGGATGTCGGGACGTACGACGTCCCGACATGGGGAAAGCGTACCGAAATGCAATCAGCCGAGGGCGGCTGAGACCGCGACAAGGCGGGAGAGGAACGCCGCGCGCGCGGCCTCGACGTTCTCCTCCTTGCCCTTCCAGAGCGCCAGCGCCTCCTCCTGGAGCGCGCGGGCGTACGAGAACGTGAGCGGCCAGGGCGCGCCCGCTTCGCGGGCGCGCCGCGAAATCGCCGCGAGATTTTCGGTCGCCTCCTCCGGGGTCTGCCCGCCCGACAGGAACACGATGCCCGCGACGTCTTTCGGCACGCGCGCCATAAGCGCGGCGACGGTGCCGAGGGCGACCTCCTCGGGCGTATCTTTCTTTCCGCTTTCGCTCCCCGAGAGCGCCATCGCCGTCTTCAAAATCACGCCCGCGGGATCGACCGAGTGCTCGGCGAGCACCGCGAAAACCGTCCCGAGCGTCTCCTCGATGACCGCGCGGGCGCGCTGGCGCGCGTGATTGCCCGCAAGCAGGACTTCCGGCTCGAGGACGGGAACGAGGCCGGAGGCCTGCGCCTCCTTCGCGTAGACCGCGAGGCGCTTCGCGTTTTCGTGGAGGGCGAGCGCGGTCGGCAGGCGCGTCCCGTCGATGCGGATGACGGCGCGCCATTTCGCGAACGCCGCGCCGCGCGCGGCGTAGCCCGCGAGCCGCTCGGGAAGGCCGATGAGCCCTTTCGTGATGAGCTCGTCGGCGGGATCCGCCGAAAAGGGCTCGGTGCCCTCGTCCACCTTGATGCCGGGCAGGACGCCGCGGGCGCGGAGCGACGCCGGGAAAAGTTTCCCGTCGTCGCCCTTCTGGCCGAACGTTTCATCGAAAAGGATGACGCCCGAGAGGTAGTTCTCGATGCCTTGCGCGCCGAGGAAGAGCGCGCGGTACTGCCGCCGCATTTCCTCGCTCGCCGCGATTCCGTAGGACGCGAGGCGCTTCGTCGCGGTCGGCGTGCTTTCGTCTGCGGCGAGGAGCCCTTTGCCGGGAGCGACGAGCGAACGCGCGATCGCGGGGAGGTCGAGCATGCGGAAAATGGTAGCACGCGCGTGGTACACTCATCCGCATATGCGCCCCCCGGATTTCGTCGCCATCGGCGATACGACGGTTGACGAGTTCATCAAGCTCAAAGACGCGCGCATCCATTGCGGAATGAATCGCGAGGAGTGCACCATCACGCTCAACTGGGGCGACAAGATCCCCTACGAGTTCTCCGTCCTCGTCCCGGGCGTGGGGAACGCGGCGAACGCGGCCGTCGCGGCGGCGCGCCTCGGGCTCTCCGCCGGGCTCGTCAGCAACGTGGGGAAAGACCGCTACGGCGAGGAGATCCTCGCGTCGTTCGCGCGCGAGGGCGTGGACGCGGCCCACGTGCGCGTGAATGACGGCATCCCGACGAACCACCACTACGTCCTCTGGTACGACGCGGAGCGCACCATCCTCATCCGCCACGAAGCGTACCCGTACGCCCTGCCCGAGGGCTTCGCGCCGCCGAAATGGATCTACCTCTCCTCCGCCGGCGAAAATTCCGAGGCGTTCCACGGCGCTCTCGCGGCGTGGGCGGCCGCGCACCCGGAGACGAAGCTCGCCTTCCAGCCCGGCACTTTCCAGATGGAGATGGGCAAGGAGAAGCTCGCGCCCCTCTACGCCGCGACCGAGCTCGTCGCCTGCAACAAGGAAGAAGCCGAGCGCATCCTCGGGCAGGGCGAGACGGATATCAAGGAGCTCCTCGAGAAGATGCGCGCCCTGGGCCCGAAGATCGCGCTCATCACGGACGGGCCGAACGGCAGCTATGCCTACGACGGCTCCCAGATGCTCGCGGTGCCGATGTACCCGGACCCGAAGCCGCCCTACGACCGTACGGGCGCGGGCGACGCGATGACCTCCACCGTCGTCGTCGCCTTGGCGCTCGGGCTTCCGCTCCGCGACGCGCTCGCCTGGGGGCCGGTGAACTCGATGGCGGTCGTGCAGGAAATCGGCGCGCAGAAAGGACTCCTCTCGCGCGACGCGCTCGAGAAACTCCTCGCCGAGGCGCCGGAAACCTACCGCGTCACGGCTCTTCCCTAGCTCCCCGCTTTAAGCAGCCGCAGAAGAACCGCAGAAGGGCACCTTCCGCAATGCGGAAGGTGCCCTTCTGCAACCGATTATTTATTTTTGAGGATCGACTGCTGCAGCTGGAGATACTGCGCCTCGCTGTTATTCGCCGCGAAGGCGTCCGCGTTCGAGAAGGCGACGTGCACGATGAGCGCCGTCGCGCCGGCGCCGGCGATGGTGACGAGCAGGATGGCGAAATAGGTGTTTATCCGTTCTTTCATAGGGAAATGAGCGCGAGCGCCGCGGCGCGGATGTGCGGGGCGTCGAGCCCGTAGTGCGCGAGGAGCTCCTGCGGCTCGCCCGACTGGCCGAACTGGTCGGCGACGCCGAGCCGCAGGAGCGGCATCGGGCGGCGCGCCGCGAGCAGTTCCGCGACCGCGCTCCCGAAGCCGCCTGCCGCCTGGTGCTCCTCGACGGTGACGACGCGCCGCGCGCGCGCGGCGGCGGCGAGTACCGCGTCTTCGTCGAGCGGCTTGACCGTCGGCACGTGGAGAACAATGACGCTCACGCCGTCGCGCCCGAGCGCGCGCGCGGCGCACAGCGCTTCGTAGGAGAGCGCGCCGGTCGACAGGAGCGCCACGTCCGCCTTCTCCGCGGCGGGCGGACTCCGCAGCAGGAGCGCATCCCCGATGGAAAAAGGCGTCTCGCTCGTCGTGAAGACGCTCGTCGGAGCGCGGCCGAAGCGGATGTACACCGGCCCGTCCGTCTTCGCCGCCGCGACGACGGCTTTCCGCGCTTCCTCTGCGTCGCCGGGCGCGATGACCGTCATCCCGGGGAGCATCCGCATCATCCCGAGGTCCTCGAGCATCTGGTGCGTCGCGCCGTCGGGGCCGACCGACACGCCCGCGTGCATTCCCATTATCTTCACCGGCATCCGGTTGAGCGCGATGGTCGTGCGGATCTGCTCGTAGTTCCTGCCCGGGCTGAAGCAGGCGTAGCTCGCGATGAACGGGATCTTCCCCGCGGCGGCGAGCCCGCTCGCCGCCGTCGCCATATTCTGCTCGGCCACGCCCATTTCGATGAACCGCTCGGGAAACTCCTTCTCGAACTGCTCGGCGCGCGTGCTCTCCGCGAGGTCGGCGCAGAGGACGACCACGCGGGCGTCGGCTCTTCCCGCCTCGACGACGCCCGCGCCGAAGCCGTCGCGCGTCGGCTTCCGCTCGATATCGTCGGCGAAAACCTTCGCCGACAGTTTCGCGTGCGCATTAAGCATATTCGCCGGATATTTTCCCGCCCATGGTGCGGATCTCCTTCAGGAACCGCTTCCCTTCCTCCTTCGTGGGCGGCTTGCCGTGCCAGCGGTAATCGAATTCGATGTCCGGCACGCCCTTCCCGGGGATGGTGTGCGCGAGGACGAGCGTCGGCTTCTCGTAGATCGCCTTCGCTTCGTCGATCGCGGCGATGAACGCCGGAATGTCGTGCCCGTCGACTTCGAGCACGTGCCAGTTGAACGCGCGGTATTTGTCCGCGAGCGGTTCGAGCGGCATCACGTCCTCCGTCATCCCGTCGATCTGGATGTTGTTGCGGTCGAGCACCGCCGTGAGGTTCGAGAGCTTGTGCTTCCCTGCGAACAGCGCCGCCTCCCAGGTATTCCCCTCGTTCTGCTCGCCATCGCTCATGAGGCAATACACATGTCGGGACGTACGACGTCCCGACACTATGTCGGGACGGTCGGGACGGTCGGGACGTACGACGTCCCGACTTTTGCCGTCCATGCGGAAGGCGTACGCCATGCCCGCCGCCTGCGCGAGGCCTTCGCCGAGGGGCCCCGAGGTCGTCTCGAGGCCGGGCAGGCGCAGGCGCTCGGGGTGCCCCTGCAGCCGGCTGCCGAATTTCCGGAGCGTCAGACATTCCTCGACCGGAAAATAGCCGGAATGCGCCATCGCCGCGTAGCGCACGGGGACCGTGTGGCCGTTTGAGAGCACGAGCCGGTCGCGCTCCTCCCAGTCGGGGTTCTTGGGGTCGTGCTTCAGGATATGGAAATAGAACGCGGCGAAGATGTCCGCGAGGCCGAGGGGGCCGGCCGTGTGCCCGCTTCCGGCCGCGACGAGCATCCGGATGACCGTCTCGCGGATAGCTTCCGCTTTTTTCTCAAGCTCGCGCGCCTCTTCGTCGGTGAGTGCCATGTGCACAGGATAACACGCACGCCGCCCGTGCTAGAAATTACAAAACGGCGCGCCCCACCAGCCCGTGTTCCTATTGACTCCCGATTGACATGCACCCGTCGACATATATACCAATATCGCATACGAGTTAGCCGACCCCCAGACATATTGACTGCCATCACTCACGAGAATTTGCGCGATGGAAGAAATGTCTTTCGGCACGAGATAGGTCGATAAGTTCGATATGGCATAGCCATTGTTTGGGGAGCCATACTGCGGATACGTATTGTTATCACTGTAGTAAAGTTCCATTGCTGTCTTGAGAGACTTGACGTCTGCCATACGGGCAGCGTCGTTTCCTTTTGTGCGCGCCGTGTTCAGGGAGGCGAGCACGACGGAGGAAAGGATGCCGATGATGGCGATGACGACGAGGAGTTCGATGAGGGTAAACCCGGAAGACCGGGTTTGCTCCCTGCGCTCGTTCGCAAAAGAAAAATCAGAATTTCTCTTTTGACTCGCTCGCTTGGTAGTGAATCCTCGTGGGGAGATGCGAGACATATTTTATATAAGAAATTACGGCATCGGTGCGCCGGGCGATACAAGAACGTTCTGTCCTTCCTTAAAGACAGGGTGCGGTGCAGACATACTTCCACCGGAAAATAACATGAAGAAAGTGAAGAGTATTCCGATGACAGCAATGCCGAGCAGCGCGTAATTCGCCTGTTCCCTGGTCGAGACGATGCCCGTCTTGAGCACGAGCCGCGCGAGCACGGGCGACTGCGCCGCTGCCGTCGGCCGAGCGAACTCCTGGTCTTCGTTGAATTGCAGGTCGGCATCGGTCATACGAAAAGTATACTACACGCCGTACGGGCTCTGGAGCGCCTCGAGCGCCGCGACGGCGGCGGCCGGATTCTCGGCGCGCAGGATGGCGGAACCGACGACGAGGTTCGCGACGCCGAGGACGGCGATCTCCTTCGCATGCGCGAGCGTGACGCCGCCGTCCACCTGGAGCGGAATATCCGGATACCGCGCGCGGATTTCCTGTACTTTTTTGAGCGCGCGCGGGTCGAAGGGCTCGCCCTGCCGTCCGACGCGCGCGATGCCCATGCACTGGATGAAATCGATTTCCGCGGCGCAGGACGCGAGGGGCGCGAGGCCGCCGGCGACGTTCACCGCGAGCCCGAAGGACGCGAGGGGCGCCTGGGAAAATTCGGCGCCGCCGCCGTAGCGGCGGCGCAGACCTTTGAAGAACGCCGCGAGGTCCGGCGCGGCCTCGGGATGGACGACGAAGCGCGACGCGCCGAGCGCAATCCACGCGCCGACTGCGTCCGCCGCGTCGAAGCACATCAGGTCGATCTCGTACTGGATGCAATCGAGGTGCGGGAGCATCTCGCCGCGCGCGGCCATCCCTGCGAGTTCCGCGGGCGCCGTGTACGGCCAGGAGGCCGGCGCGGCGAGCCGGCCGTCGACGACGTCGATTTGTATCCGCGAGACCGGAGGGATTGGGGCGAGAAGCGCGAGCGTCTCTTCGAGATTTTTGCGCGAGGAAGGGAGCACGGCCGGGACGACGAGGCTCATAGGGCAAGTATAGGACAGAAAGAACCGGGACCCGGCAGGTGCGAGGGAGAAGCGCCTCTATAAGTCTAACCGCAAAACGCATTGGACGTATGCGGAAGTTGCGCCCGAGTAGGAGTCGCTCGGGCACGTACCTCCCGGTTCTAGCAAATAGTCAACATAGTACCCCACGGGCCATGTCGGCGGAGAACCGCCCCAGTTGGCCGGCGTAAGCAATAGGAATCCCCCGTATCCGCGAGTGCCATCGGTCGGGTCTGTCGGCTTTTTTATGTACGGAGCGAAATAAGCGTCGACCGTGGCGTTTGCGACATAAGAACTCCATCCTCCGAAACAGCTTGTGCTTATGCATGGGTATTGGTAGGAAACATTCGGGAGCGTCCCGCCGATACCAAGATTAAATGCCGTCCGAAGCTCAATTGCCTCAGAATTCCGCGAGACATTTCTTGCCTTGACACGCGCACTATTGAGAGAAACGATAACGATAGACGAGAGAACGCCGATTATGGAAATGACGACAAGAAGCTCGATAAGCGTAAACCCCCGCAGAGAAGACCCGTGGAGACTCGTACGGGGCCTCATAATACTCATCGGGAGGGCCCGCGGCCCATCCCGGGCGCTGTGAGTGCCCGCATCTCCTCCGCTGGAGTCAGCGCTGGCGAACTGACCCTCGCAAACATAGGGATTGCAAAAGTAAGAATGATGAAGAAAATCGCAATTCCGAGGAGAACGTACTGGGCCTGTTTATCGGTAGAAACAATGCCCGTCGCCAGTACGAGCCTGGCGAGAAGCGGCTTCCGCTCCGCCTGCGCCGGATGTTGGTACTGCTGCTCTTCGTCGAATTGGATGTCCGCCATTGCAGGTATGTGCTACTGGATGCGATAAGTATACTCCTCCCCTAGAACTTCGCGAGGCGGCGGGAGTGGCGCGGCGAGGCGGAGAACGGCGTATCCAGGAATATGCGCACGGCCTCTTCGGCTTCTTCGCCGCTTACGAAGCGCGCGCCGATGGAGAGCACGTTCGCGTCGTTGTGCCGGCGCGCGAGCCGCACGAGGTCGAAGCCGTCCTGCGAGCGGCCGCCTTCGATGTCGAGCGCCGCCGTCACCTCCATCTCGCCGTAAAACACGGCGGCGCGGACGCCGGGAATGCGGTTTGCGCACATCGCTTCGCCCTGCCCGCTCCCGCCGACGATGATGCCGCGCGCGTCAAGCTCGTCGGCGACCCGTTTCGCAAGCGGCGTCACGAAATCCGGATAGTCGTCGCCCGGGTCGAGCGCGTACGCGCCGAGGTCTTCCAGGTCGTATCCCAGGGTGCGGATGTGCTCAAGGAGGGCGTTCTTGAGCGTGAATCCGGCGTGGTCTGCGGCGAAGTACACCTTCATATTTTTTTCATGCCATCCGTATCCAGGGACATCGTAAGTCCCTAATTACGACTGCGCGGCCGCGAGCACGTGGCGCACGAGCGATTCGGTGTACCCCATCTCGTTGTCGTACCAGGCGAGCACCTTCACGAGGTTCCCCTCGACGACGCGCGTCATCCCGAGATCCGCGATGGAGGCGCAGGGTTCGCCGATGATGTCGCTTGAGACGAGCTCCTCGTCGGTCGCCCGGAAAATGCCCTCCCAGCGCGGCTGCTCCGCAGCCGCGCGCAGTATTCCATTCACCTCCTCCTTCGTCGTCGGGCGCTTCGCGATGAACGTGACGTCCGCGATGGAGCCCGCGGGTACCGGCACGCGGAGCGATATGCCGTCGAACTTCCCGGCGAGCGGCGTGTACGCCTGCACGACCGCGGTGGCCGCGCCGGTGGAGGTCGGCACGATGTTCTGCGCCGCCGCGCGGCCCTCCTTCATATCCTTCCTGGACGGGCCGTCGACGAGCGCCTGGCTCGCGGTGTAGGCGTGGGTCGTCGAGAGGATGGCCTTCTCGATGCCGATGGCCTCGTCGAGAATCGCGATGACGGGGCTCGCGGAATTGGTCGTGCAGGAGGCGTTGCTCGTTATCCGGCAGGTCGCGAGCTTCTCCTCATTGATGCCCATCAGCACCGTCGCGCCGAGCGATTCGTCGCCTTTCGCCGGCGCGCTGATGACGACGCGCTTCGCGCCCGCGGCGATGTGTGCCTGCGCCTTTTCATATTCGGTGAAGAAGCCGGTCGACTCGACGACGACGTCGATGCCGAGGTCTTTCCAGGGCAAATTCGCCGGGTCTTTTTCGGAAAAGAATTTCACCATCGCGCCGTCGACGAGCAGCGCCCCGCCCTTCGCCTCCACCGCAAACGGCGCCTGCCGGTATACCGTGTCGTGCCGCAAGAGATACGCGAGATTCTCGAGCGAGCCGAGGTCGTTCACCGCGGCGAGCTCGATGCCGCGGCCCTGCGAGCGGCGCGCGAATGCGCGGCCGATGCGCCCGAACCCGTTAATTGCAACGCGAATAGCCATATGCAAAGAATTAAGAAAGTAAAGAATCACCCGTAACCGATGCCCGGAGTATAGCACCGGCCGCCAGCCCCGGACATTACTTGTTACTTGGGTTACTTGGGTGTCTTACTTGGGTGTCTCGCCGCCAAGTGACGCCGCCAAGTGACCGCCAAGGTGCCGGGCGAGTGCCGCGTGGGTGCCGGGCGAGAGCGCGGAGAGGGCCGCGGCGGCCGTGCGGCGCGCCGGACGAACCGAGCGCGCGATTTGGACTAGGAGGAGGTCGTGGTGGTGGAAGTCGTCGTTGACGTCGTGGTTGTCGAGGTAGAAGTCGCGGTACCGGTCGAAGTTGTCGCAGCCGTCGCGGTGGACGAGGCGGCGACCGAGACCGTGCGCGTCGCGCTCCCCGTGTTCCCCGCGCTGTCCGTCGCCGAGTACGTGATGGCGTAGGTGCCGGCGGTCGCCGTATCGACGGAGCCGATGGTCACGATCTTGGCGGTCAGGTCGCCGTCCACGTTGTCGAGCGCGGTGGCGCCCGGGTCGGTCCAGGTATCGCCGACCATGAGCTGCACCGTCGCCGAACCGTTCAGGGTGACGACGGGCGGCGTCGTGTCGGCAGTCGTCGAAGTGGCAGTCGAGGTGGCCGTCGTAGTGGTTGTCGCAGTCGAGGTCGTGCCCGACGTGGAGACCGTGCCGTCGGGGTTCCCCACGATGACCGAGCGGGTGACGCTCGCCGTGTCGCCCGCGCTGTCGCGCGCCGTGTAGGTGAGGATGTAAGTCGTCGGAGCGGAGGTGTCGAGGAAGGGCGAGGAGGTCGCCGTCGCGCCGCCGTTCACGTAGATGCCGTAGGGCGCGGTGCCGTCCGAGCCGCCCGCGACAACGGCTCCCTGCTCGACGTAAGTACTGCCGACGGCGAGGTACGTCGGGTTCGCGCCGTTCAGCGTAACCGTGAGCGGGCCCGAAGCGGCCGGCGCGGTCGCGGTCGCGGTCGTCGCGAACGGATCCAGGGTCGCGGCGGTCGGGAGGCAGGCGCCCGGCGTGGTCGTCGGCGCGCCGTCCGCCACGCTGAAGCAGTACGGCTGCTTCGTCACCGTGTCGTAGAGCGTCACGCCCGCGGGCGCGGAAGCGGTGCCGACCGCGAGATTCCCCGCCGTAAGATGGTCGATGAAGCCCCGCGCCGCGTAGAAGGCGTTTGCGGCGAGCTCGCCGATGTGCAGGATGCCGCTGAAGCCCTGGAGCGCGCCCGCGACGATGGTCGAGGTGGAGAGCGAGAGCGTCGTGGTGGAGACGCTCACCGCCCCGCTCTCGAGCATCGCCACGCGGCTCTCGAGCGAGGCGAGGCGGGTGGTGAGCGCGTCCACCTTCCCCGCGAGCACCTGCACGCCCGAGAGGGTGAAGGTGGCGAGCTTGTAGAGGTCGACGCCCTTGCCGTCGGGAGAGAGGATTTCGGGGGCGATGGTCTGGGCGTCCTCCGCGATGAAGCCGAGGCGCAAGGGGTCGTTCTGCGGCTCGATCTTGTAGCGGTAGGTGGCGGCTTTGAGGTTGAGCAGCTGGTTGTACATATCCTCGGTCGTCGTCGCGTCCACGTAGCTGATGTCGTCCTTGGCGCTTCGGGTGGAGGTGTTCACGAAGGCGATGGCGCCCACGTCGCCCGCCACGGTCAGGGTGTGGTTCGGGGTGGTGGTGCCGATGCCGATGCTCCCCGCGACGTCCACCGTCAGAACGGTGGACGTCGCGGCATTGCTGATGAATGAGGTTCGGGCGTCAATCGGAGCAAGCGCGGCCGCAAGCGTCGTCGTCGAGACGACGCTTGCGGCCGAGACGAGCGTGGAGCCGTCTCCGAACGAAACGCCGCCATCGCCGAGCGCGAGCGAACGGATCTGCGCCTGCCCGGTTACCGCAAGCGAGGTCGTCCACACGGAAGAAGTGGCCGTGAACGAAGAAGCGATGATGTTGTGGTAGATTGAGAGGTAGCCGGTGGATTGGTTCTGCGCTGGACTCGGTAATCCAAGCGCAGTGGGTCCGATCCCCGCCACCGGGTTCCAGTTGCCCGCAAGGCCGCTCGGGGTACTTGACGAGAAGACCCAGTCGGCTATAATGGGTCGTATACCGGGTCCAGCGCTAGTCAATCCACTTGTCGCTTGGAAATCGAGGTAACCGCTTGAAAGGGCGGTTATTTCGTTTTGTACAACCGTAAGCTGTGCCGTCGTGGTCGCAGTCAAATCCGCGAGGCCCGTCGCAAGCGCGGTAGTGGAGGCGGACGACGCAAGCGCCGTGCCGTCAGGAAGGAAGAACGCCCGGGCGCCCACGTCGCCGGCGACCGTGAGGGTGTTATGCGGGGTGGTGGTGCCGATGCCGATGCTGCCGCTTGTCGGGTCGATGGAGAGATCGCCGGGGGCGAACCAGTATTGCGGAGCGATGAACATGCTGACTTTCCCGGTGCCCGTGCCGGAGTATGCGGAAAGCGCGATGCCGAGCGTCTCGCCGCTGTGCACGGCCTTCACCGCCACGCCCGGCGTCGTCGAGGAAAGGATGAGCCGGTCGCCGATGCTGATGGGCCCGTCGGCTCCCGACACGGCCACCGGCACGCGGCCGGAAAGCGCGACCGGCGCGACCGTCTGCCCGACGGTCGCGCCGTCCGCGCCGCCGAGCACCATGCCGGGAGCCGTCGAGATCGCGCCGAGGACGAGCCCGGCGAGCGCGGCGGCGGGCAGCGCGCTTGAAGCGAGATAGTTCTCGGCGACGTCGTAGGCGCCGGTATTGGCGGTCTGGTAGTAGATGTTGCCCGCCGCCGTGCCGCACGCGAGCGTCGCCGAGCCCGGGCCGAGGTCGAAGCAGCCGGAGCCGGTTACCGTGAGTTTCGACACCGGCGTCGTCGTCCCGATGCCGACGTTGCCGCTTGTATCCACCGTTAATCTTGCAGCATTATTCGTAAACAATTGAACTGCGGTGGCACCCCCTGTTCCTATCGCCCCCGCATAAGCCAAACTGTTTGTGAAAGCACCTCCGGCCGTACTTGGTGCCTGCAGGGAAAAGAATGTCCCGCCAGTATTCACCAGTTTTATCGAGGATTGGTTTGTTCCCGT
>JAKAJJ010000059.1 GCA_021813835.1 bacterium
CGAGCGCTATGGCTCCGCCGTCGGCGTCCCGCGCTTTTTCAGCGTCTACGCGCGCGACGATTCGGAAAAGGCGGTCGCGCGGATCCTGAAGGGCCTCGACGTGGGAGCGAAAGAGCTTTCGCCGCGCGCGGTTCTTGGGCGCATCTCGCGGGCGAAAGGGGAGGGGATGACGGCGCGCGAATTTCACGAGCGGCACGGACGCTCGGGGTTCCTCGCGCGCACCGCGGCGGAGGCCTGGCTCGCCTACGACCGCACGCTCGCCGCGGAGAAAGCGCTCGATTTCGACGACCTCATCGCGCTCCCCGTGCGGCTTCTCGAGGGCCATCCCGACGTCCGCAGGGCCGCGCAGGAGCGCTGGCGCTATATCCATATCGACGAGTACCAGGACACGAACGCGCTCCAGGGACGGCTCGCCGCCCTCCTTGCCGGGAAGCACCGGAATATATTCGTCGTCGGCGACATCGACCAATGCCTTGTCGCGGGAACCAAGATCACCCTGCCCGACGGATCGAAACGGCCGATAGAGACGATCAAAAAGGGCGATCTCGTGCTCTCGAATTACGGGAGCGGCGATCTGCGCCCCGCCCGCGTGGCGCGGGTGTCTTCAAGAAAATGGTCCGGCGATCTCATACGCATAATGACGAAAAACGGGCGCGGAATCACCAGCACCGATGACCACGTGCATTTTGCCGGGTACCGCCTCGGTGTCACCCCGCAGTTGTGGTTCACCTATCTTATGTTCAAGAAGGGGACGGGGTGGCGCCTCGGAGTTTCGCGGACGTACACAAATGGCCGGCGCGCATCAATGATCGGCTTCCAACAGCGGTGCAATCAGGAACATGGCGATGCGGTCTGGATTGTCGGCACGCACCGCGCGCCGCAGGAGGCGCGCGTGCTCGAATATAAACTTTCGCTCGCGTACGCCATCCCGACGCTGCCATTCGTCGCCCGGAAGGGAAGTACGGGAGGATATGTGCACGATCAGAAAGCGCTGGACGGGATATTCGCGTCATTCGATACGGAACGGGGAGCGCGGAAATTATTAGAGGATCAGGGCCTTTTGAGAGAATATCCGCACCATCGCGCGCAGGCGACACGCAGCGATCGGCGCGCTATCGTCGTTGCCTTGTGCGGCGAGCATCGCGGCAAGACCCCGATGCACCGGATTTCGATGGCGGGCAGCGATAAAGAGGGGATGCTCGCCCTGCGGGATTCCGGCTTCTCCGTACGCCCCGCGAAGACGGATTCAGAGAGCTGGCGATTTGAAACGGCGCATAAGGAGTACGGAACCGTCGTAAGGACGATCTCCCGGCTGCGAGAAATTTTCCCGGATGCCGCTTTGGTTCGGACAGCTCGGCTCGGCGGCGCAAAAGCGCGGCCGAAAGATGGGAATTCGCTCCCGTTTCTTCCGGCGTCAAGCGTGCGTCCCGGCATGGTGTTTTTCGATGAAAAGGGAGGATACGATGAGGTGCGGGAAGTCGTACGGATGCCGACGAAAGGTGCGCGCACGTACGATCTCGACATCGCGTACACGCACAATTTCATCGCGAACGGCATCGTGACGCACAATTGCATTTATACGTGGCGGGGCGCCTCTGTCGGGAACCTGCTCGAATTCGAAAAGGAGTACCCCGGCGCGCAGACGATCGTGCTCGAGCGGAACTACCGCGCGACGAAGAACCTCGTCGCCGCGGCCAACGCGGTCATCGAGAAAAACAAGAACCGCAGGGAGAAGCGCTCGACGACCGCCAACGGTGCGGGGCCGCCGATCACGCTGCGCGTCGCGGCGAACGCCGAAGACGAAGCGCGCTGGATCGCGGGGAAGATACGCGAGCTCGTCCGGACGGGAACGCCCCCCGCAGACATCGCGGTCCTGTTCCGTACGAATTTCCAGTCGCGGGCGCTTGAAGAAGGATTTTTGCGCGCGCGCGTGCCGTACCGGCTCGTCGGCACACGCTTCTTCGAGCGCAAGGAAGTGAAGGACGCGCTCGCGTGGATGCGGCTCGCGCTCGACCCCTCGCGCGAAGCGGACAAGATCCGTGCGGCGGGCAGCCCGCCGCGCGGGCTCGGCAAGGTGACTTTGGCGAAGCTCGCCACCCTCGGCGCCGCGGCGCTGCGCGGCGCCGACCGCGCGAAAGTCGAAGCGTTCGAGCGCGTCATCGAAGAGCTCGCGCGCGCTGCGGAGACGCTCGCGCCTTCCGCGTTCGTAAAACTCGTCGTCGAGAAGAGCGGCCTGCGGCGCGCGCTCTACGAGGAGGGGAGCGCGGACGACCGCGAGCGGTTCGAGAACGTCGAGGAGCTCGCGTCGGTGGCCGTGCGCCACGACGGGACGCCGGGGAAGGAGGGCATCGCCGCCTTCCTCGCCGACGCGGCACTCGCAAGCGACCAGGACGAGCTCGACCGGAGCGCGACGGGCGTCGCGCTGATGACCGTCCATGCGGCGAAGGGGCTCGAGTTCGGCGCGGTATTCGTCGCCGGCATGGAGGAAGGGCTCTTTCCGCACGCGGGGATGGGGCAGGAGAGCGAGCGGGACGAGGAGGAAGAGCGGCGGCTTTTTTACGTCGCGCTCACGCGCGCGAAGACGCGCCTCTTCCTCGCGCTCGCGCGCGTCCGCAACATCTACGGCAGCGATCACTTCTCGGAGCCCTCGTCGTTCCTGCGGGATATCGACCGCGCGCTCCTGGAGTATGATGACGGCGATGGCGCGGTCATCGAGGCCTAAGAAGTCGCTCGGCCAGCATTTCCTCACGCGCGATGCGCTCGCCGAGCGCATCGCGGACGCCGCCGCGCTCCCTCCGGACGCCGCCGCGCTCGAGATCGGCCCCGGCCGCGGCATCCTCACGAAAGCGCTCCTCGCGCGCGCGAAGAAGGTCATCGCGGTGGAAGCGGACCGCGGTTTGTACGAAACGCTCGCGCGCGATTTCGCGGCGGACATCGCGCGCGGCCGCCTCGTTCTCGTCGAGGGCGACATCCGCGCGTTCGACCTCGCGTCTCTGCCGCCCCGCTACGCGGTCGTCGCGAATATTCCCTACTACCTCACCGGAGAATTGTTCCGGCTGTTCCTCTCTTCGGCGCGGCCGCCCGCGTCGCTCACCTTCCTCGTGCAGAAGGAGGTCGCCGAGCGCATCGCGCGCTCGAAAAAGGAGAGCATCCTCTCGCTCTCGGTGAAAGCATACGGCGCGCCGCGCATCGCGTTCACGGTTCCGCGCGGCGCTTTCTCTCCCGCGCCGAACGTCGACTCGGCGGTGCTTTCGGTCCGTTCGATCTCGCGCAAGAATTTCAGGACGCGCGCGGAGGAG
>JAKAJJ010000007.1 GCA_021813835.1 bacterium
TCCGATCTACGTGCCGCGTGAATTCCCGGGCGTGCGCGATTCCAAGCGGCTTTCCGAGAAGAGGCGCGAAGCGCTCTTCGCCGCGCTTACGGAGCGAGCGAAGCAAGGCGACATACGCTTCGTCGTCGCGTTCGGGAGCGCTTCCGCCATAGACCGAGAGGGGATAGCGGCCGTCGTGCGCCGCGCGGTCGCGCGCTCCGTGAGCGCGCTTGCGCCCGACGCCGCCCTGGTGAAGGTGTACCTCGACGGCGCGCTCCGCGCGCCCGAAGAGTACGCGCAGACGACCATCGTGAGCGGCGACAAGCTCGTCCCGCTCATCTCGCTCGCCTCCATCGCAGCGAAAGTGACGCGCGACCGGAAAATGGCAAAGCTCGCCGCGCGGCATCCGCAGTACCGTTTCGAGACGCACAAGGGGTACGGCACGAAGGCGCACTATGTGGCACTCAGGGCATACGGCCCGTGCGCTATCCACCGCCGGTCGTTCCTGCATCTTGATTTCGCCCGGAAACGGAGGTAAAACAAGCACTTGTTCGAACAATTCCGTGTTCGAACTGCTCTTTCGTTAAGGAGGAAAAAGATGCACCAGGAGACCGACGTTCCGGGTCCGCTCGGGACGCTCAAGACAGACAGGGAAAATTTGCTCAAGCACGGCTTCGATTCGTGCGTGCGCGGGAAGGTCCCCTGCGTTCTCGCGGGCGGAATTTACCCCGCGCGTACCAAGGAGGAGGCGGTTCTCTGCTGCGGGGGCCAGGAGCGCCAAGTCCTGGCCGACCAGACCATCGGGTGTTCGCTGTGGCGAAGCGCGCGGAAAACGGGCGAAGAAGCCAAGAGGATGCTCGAAATCATCTCGGTCGGCGGGCGGCAAGACGACTGGGGGAACTATTCCCTGTGCCCGTACTGCTGGCACGAAGGGAAGCCCTCGTGCAAGAACGTGAAATACGGGTTTTGCCATGGGTACGACCCGCGCAGCAAGCTTTCGAGCGGCGAACTTGAGGACCAGATCCGCAAACACCTCGGTGCTTCTCCTCGGTCGGGAGAAAACGGATCGAACGATCAAATGGCCGCATAGTCCTCTCTGTAAACGCCGCCTCGGGGCGGCGTTTTGCTTTTGCCGCGCGTCGTGATAAGGTGGCTCCTATGTCAATCCGCATGCGCCATACCAGGGGCCACACCGGCAATCGCCGGTCGCACCACGCGCTCAAAGGCATCCGCGCCGTCAAGAACGAGGCGGGCGCGCTCGCGCTTCCGCACCGCCTCGACGAGGCGACGGGAACGTACCGCGGCAAGCAGATCTTCACGCCGAAGGCGAAGCGGGAACGCGCGCCGAAAGCGAAGGGCCCCTCGGCGGAACCCGCGCTCCCGCACGCGCACGAACACGCGCATGCGGAACATACGAACGCCGAAGTGAAAAGCTCGAAGGGCATTTTCGGAAAAATAACGAGAGGCATCCGCCCGAAGGCGCGCAGCGGGATGGGCGGTCAGGCATCCTAAAATTTCGGAATCCACACGCGGCGCGGCCGCGCATCTCGCGCGGCCGCGCCTTCTGCTATACTGGGCGCGTACAGATCTTTCCATGCCCGACACACTACAAGGCATAATTAATTTGCGAGTCGCACGATTGTGCACTTGCGGAGGTGTACTTGAGGATCGGACATTTGGTGAATCGGCTGCAATTCGTGGAATGAATTGCGATGCCTTGTTAGAACCGGTCTCAAAAATAACCTTTGGAAATGCGTGGCCGCTACGAACCGGATTTTTCGGCTCCGAACCGCAACGGCTCGCCTTCAGCGTATCTCGATACGTTTCAGTCTGCGCCGGCGATTCTCGCTCGAAAAATCCGGCTCTCGCTCGGCCATTATTTTTGAGACCGGTTCTAGTGTGACGGGCCATGGCGAACCGGCACTTAGCGCGTTCTATCGTCCTGCAAACGCTCTTCGAGTGGGATACGGCGCACGCGTCCGAGGAAGACGCCGCCGGCATCCTCGCGCGCAATGCGGGGGAATTCGGCGGCGGCGACACCGACCGGGCGTTTATGGAAGCGCTCCTCGCCGGCGTCCTCGCGAAGAGGGAAGACCTCGACCTCGTCATCGGAAAAGCCGCACCGGACTGGCCGGTGGAGCGCATCGCGCCGGTTGACCGCAATATCCTGCGCCTCGGCCTCTACGAACTCCTCTTCGCCGACCGCGCGCAGGTGCCGGCGAAGGTGGCCATCAACGAGGCGATCGAGCTCGCGAAGACGTTCGGCGGGGAATCCTCCGGCCGGTTCATCAACGGCGTCCTCGGCGCCGTCTACAAGGAGCTCGGCGAGCCCGGCAAGGACGAGCAGGGAAAGAAGAAAGTGAAGCGCGAGGAACTGCCGCTCGAGAAGATGGGCGGCGCCATCGTCTACGCCAAGCACGACGGGCAATACTACCTCGCGCTCGTGCACGACGTGTTCGGCCACTGGACCCTTTCCAAGGGGCACATCGAAGCGGACCCGTCGCCCGAGGCGGGCGTCGCGCGCGTCATCAGAGAAGAGCTCGGCCTGACGGCGAAGGTGGAGGAGCAGGTCGGCGAGAACGAGTACGTCGCTTCGCACCCCGAAAAGGGAAAGGTCAGGAAGCACGTCTGGTTTTTCCTCGCGTCGTCGGAATTCGAACCGCTCGCGCTCAAGAAAAGCGGGGGACTCGACGACGCGAAATGGTTCCGCCTCCAGGACATCATCGACCTCAATTTCTACGACGATATGCTGCCCATCGTGACGGCGGCGGTGCAGAAGCTCCTCGACCTTTCGAGCCGATAGCCGCCTTGCGTCCGGCGCGATTTCGGAACCGCGCGATCTCCTTTATTTCTTTGCCGTACGCTGTAGACTATGAGCCATACGCCGCCCTCTATGCCCGATTTCGCCCAGCTCGCCTCCGCTCTCGGCATCGCGTTTGCCGATCCCGCGCTCCTCGCCGAAGCGCTCACGCACCGCTCGTACCTGAACGAGCACCGCGAATACGCGGGTAGCCACAACGAGCGGCTCGAGTTTCTCGGCGATGCGGTTCTCGAGCTCGCCGTCACCGATTTCCTCTTCGGGAAGTTCCCCGAAAAGCCCGAGGGCGAGCTGACCGCCTACCGCGCCGCGCTCGTGAATACCGTTTCGCTGTCCGAGACCGCGCAAGCGCTCGGCATGAACGACTACCTCCTGCTCTCGAAAGGCGAAGCGCGCGACACCGGCCGCGCGCGCGACGTCATCCTCGCGGACGCGCTCGAGGCCGTCATCGGCGCCGTCTACCTCGATCAGGGGTACGCGCCGGCCGAAGCGTTCATCGCGCGCGCGCTGTACGGGAAAATCGACGGCATCATCGCCCAGCGCGCCTACCAAGACGCGAAGAGCCGGTTCCAGGAGCTCGTGCAGGAGAAGCGCGGCATCACGCCCGCATACGAAACGCTCTCCGAAGCCGGGCCCGCCCACGACAAGCGCTTCACCGTCGGGGTCTTCATCGGGGAGGAAGAAATCGCGCGCGGAGACGGGAAGAGCAAGCAGGAGGCGGAGCAGGCGGCGGCACAGGCGGGGCTCGCCGCGCTCCGCTGGTAAAAGAGGAACAGGTTCCTTGCTACAATGCTGAGCAATGCTGAAGCGCCTTGAGATCTCGGGGTTCAAGTCGTTCGCCAAGAAGACCGTCTTGGATTTCTCGAACGCGACGACCGCCATCGTCGGGCCGAACGGCTCGGGGAAATCGAACGTGGCCGAAGCGTTCCGCTTCGCGCTCGGCGAACAGTCGATGAAGAGCATGCGCGGCAAGCGCGCCGAGGACCTCATCTGGGGCGGCTCGCACGCGGTGCCGCGCGCGAGCCGCGCCGCCGTCGCCGTCGTATTCGACAACGCCCGGCGCCTCTTCAATCTCGACTTCGACGAGGTCGCCATCGAGCGCGCCGTCTTCCGCGACGGCACGAGCGAGTATTCCGTCAACGGCTCGCGCGTCCGCCTGCGCGACGTCAGCGAGCTCCTCGCCGGCGCGAACATCGGGCAGACATCGCACCACATCATTTCGCAGGGCGAGGCGGACCGTATCCTGCTTGCCAATCCGCGGGAACGCCGCGCAATGCTCGAAGACGCGCTCGGCCTCAAGCTCTACGAGTTCAAGAAACAGGAGGCGTCGCGCAAGCTCCTGAAGACGGAAGAGAACATCGCCCAGGTGAATTCGCTGCGGCGCGAGCTCGCGCCGCACCTGCGCTTCCTCGAGAGGCAGGTGGAGAAGCTCGAGCGCGCCGACCTTTTGCGGCGTGAATTCACCGGTCTCGCGCAGACCTATTTCTCCATCGAGGACGCTTACCTTGCCGCGGAGAAGAAAGCCGCCGCGAAGGAGAAACAGGGCGCCGGAGAACGTCTCGCCGCGGCGAGCGCGGAACTCGCGCGCGTCGCCGACCCCGCGACGGCGGACGAGGAAACGATGAAGCGCGCCGAAACGCTCCGCGACGCCGAGCGCGATGCCGCGCGCTTCGGAAGCGAGCGCGCCGCGCTCTCGCGCGAGATGGGCCGCGTCGAGGGCGCGCTCGCGGAAGTGAAGCGCCGCGCGACGGCGGTGGCGAAGGAGCCGTACGCGAAAGTGCCGCGCGAAGAGCTCGAGACACTCCGCGACGAAATCGAGAAGCAGGTCGCGAACGCGGGCGAAGAGCGGGAAGGCCTGCGCGCCGCGCTCGAGGCCATCCGCGCCGCCGTCCGCTCGTTCTTCTCTCGTCACGGCGCGCCGCGCGACGAGTACCTCTCCGACGAGGACGCCGCCGCGCTCGCGCTCGAGCGCGAGCGCGCCGCGCTCGCCGAGAAATATGCGTCCGTCTCCGCGTCGCTCGAGAAGGCCGAGAATGCGCGCCTGCGCGCCCGCGAGGCGATGCTCGCGCTCGAGGAGACGGGACGCGAGGTCCGCCGCCGCATCCTCGAACTCGCGCAGGCGAAGGCGCGCGAGGAAGCGGACGTCGCGCGGAGCGAGGAGCGCGAGCGGGAGCTCGCGCTCCTCGCCGAAGCGCTCGAGCGCGCGAAGGCCGAAGCGCTCGCGCTTGCGGGAACGGCGGCGCTGTCCTACGAGCCGCTCGCCGCGGCGAGCGCGGAAGACCGGCGCGTGCAGGAGGAGCGCAAACGGACGCTCGAGCGCGCCGCCATCCGCCTCGAGGAGGCCGGCGGGACGGGAGACGACATCCGCCGGGAGCACAAAGAAGTGTCCCTTCGCGAGGCGTTCCTCGCGAAGGAACTCGACGACCTCGCGAAGTCCGCTGCAGGCCTCTCCGCGCTCGTCGCCGACCTCGACGCGGAGCTTGCCAAGCATTTCGCCGAGGGGCTGGCGAGCGTAAATACCTCGTTCGGCGAGTACTTCGCGCTTATGTTCGGCGGCGGCGGCGCGCGCCTCGTCCTCGAGGAGCCCGAAGCGCCGGATGCCGAAGTCCCCGAAGCCGCGGAGGAGGGCGCACCGGAAAAGGACGAGCGTCCGGGCATCGAGATCGCCGTGAACCTGCCGAAGAAGAAGATACGCTCCCTGATGCAGCTCTCGGGCGGCGAGCGCGCGCTCACCTCGATCGCGCTCATCTTCGCGATGAGCCAGGTGAACCCGCCGCCCTTTTTGATACTCGACGAGACCGACGCGGCCTTGGATGAAGCGAACAGCCGCCGCTACGGCGATATGATCGAGAACCTCGCGAAGAAGTCCCAGCTTATCGTCATCACCCACAACCGCGAGACGATGAGCCACGCCGGCACCCTCTACGGCGTCACGATGGGCGGCGACGGCGTCTCGAAACTCCTCTCCGTCAAATTCGACGAAGCCGTGGCGGTTGCAAAATAAGAAAGTATATTTTATACTCAGAGTATGTCCATAGAAAACCCAAAACACTACAGCCGCGGTGAACAGAATGAAATAGAGAAGAACCGGATTCAGGACCCAAGTGCTGCTCATGCCGAGGCGAATATGTTGAAGATGGAAGCGGGAGATAATCCGACCGCTGAAGATTACGATGAAGCTCTGCACCTACTCGAACTCCTCAAGGAAGATTCACATTTTGCTGGTGTGCATTCTCCCAGAATGCAAAAGGTTCTTATGGCGCTCACCGTAATCGGGGGAGGAGCCCTCGACTTATTTACGCGTTCTCTACTTGCTGCCGGCACTACTGTTTTCGGCCCACTCGTCGCACCGAAGGAACAGCGAGAAATGATCCGCAAAGAGCTTATCGAAAAATTGAAAGCAGTACCTGCAGATTACAAGGAACTTGTTGACCAGGCTGAATCGGCACGCGTAAGACTGGAGGAGTGGAAAGCAAAGGCCGAAGAAGCGGCGTCTACGCAACGGGGATAAAAATAGATAGGGACTTACGATGTCCCTAACATCTCCGACTCACTCGAGCCGCATGGCCGCAAGGTCCGCTTCCGCGTCAGAAAGATACGCGCTCAAGGATTTTTCATAGTCCCCCAGCGCTCCCCGAAAGAACGAAGTTGTGAGAATGGAAGGGAAATTCTTTTTGCCGGTGTAGTCCGAATAACTGCTCCAGCGATACTGACCGAGATATTCCAGCGCCCTCTTCGCGCTCATAATCCCGTCATGAGCGCGTTCACGCCAGAGTTCTGCGCCGGGCGAATAATCGAGCGGGTTCAGGTGGATGTAATGCAGGATGTAATTGAAATGGGCATCACGCTCGATAAGGATTTTCTTCGTGCGACCCTGGAAGAGCGTGCCCACGCGATCGTATTTCTCATTGAACGACTTTGCATAGCCGACGTTCAGTTTTCGCAGAAAGAGTGATATGCCATTTTCAATCAATCCGGAAAGGAGTAAATGATAGTGGTTCTTCATCAAACACCACCCGTGTATCTGCACCAACCGCTTTCTCCGCTTATTCTGAATGGAGGGACTTACGATATCCCTAGATTTGAAACGGTATCCCACATTTGAATCCGCGGGAGTAATGTCGTTAAACTCGTATAAATCGTGGATAAAACGAAGGTAATCGCGGTCGTCCATAAATATATGACGCCCATCGACCCCGCGGTTCAGGACATGCCACAGCTCCATATCCCGAATTATAGCTCATCTAGGGACTTACGATGTCCCTAATTCACATCAAGAGGGGACGAAGTCGAGTTCTTTTTCGGGGATGCGGGCGGCGATAAGCTTTACCTTGATGGGGTCGCCGAGCTGGAACGTCTTCCTCGTGCGGCGGCCGACGAGGCGGAATCGCTTCTCGTCGTATTCGAAATAGTCCTCCCCGACGTCCTTGATGCGGATCATCCCGTCGGCATGCGTCGTCGCTTCCTCCACATACAGCCCGCGATCGGTGACGCCCGAGATGACCGCATCGAAGGTCTCGCCGACGCGGGGGGCGAGGAACTGCACTTGCTTCATCTTGACCGAGTCGCGCTCGGCGTCGGCGGCCGCGACTTCGCGCTCGGACGCGTGGAGCGCGAGCGCGTCGAATTCCCGCATTTCCGCCGCCGTGATGGGCGCGCCGCCCGCATGGCTCTTCACGAGCCGATGGATGACGAGGTCGGGGTAGCGGCGGATGGGGGACGTGAAGTGGGTGTAGAAATCGAAGCCGAGGCCGAAATGCCCGATGTTCTTCGTCGTGTACACCGCTTTCGCCATCGAGCGCAGGGTCGCCGTCTTGATGAGATATTCCTCCGGCCGGCCTTTGACCGCCTCAAGGAGGCGGTTCAGCTCCGCCCCCGTGACGCGGCCAGCGTGCACCCTCAGGTCGTAGCCGAGGACGCGCAGGAGGTGAGCGAGGTTCTCGATGCGGTCGGCGTCCGGCGTGTCGTGGACGCGGTAGAGGGAGGCGAAATGCGCTCCGCCGTTCTCCGTGAGGCGCGACAGGTGTTTCGCGACCGCTTCGTTCGCGAGGAGCATAAAATCCTCGATAAGGAGGTTCGTTTCCCTGCGCTCCTTGAGGACGATCGCGATAGGGTTGCCCTCCGCGTCGAGCTTCACCTTGACTTCGGCCGTGTCGAACTCGATGGCGCCCCTGGCCTGGCGGCCCCGGCGGATTTTCTTCGCGAGGGAGCGCAGGACGGCGAGTTCGGCGTGGAGCGTGCCGCGGCCCGCGTCGAGGACGCCTTGCGCCTCCTCGTAGGTGAAGCGCTTGTCGGAATGGATGACCGTCTCGCCGAACCATTCGCTCACGATGTTCGCGTTCGCGTCGAGCGTGAAGACGGCGGAGACCGCGAGGCGGTCCTCGTTCGGGTTGAGCGAGCAGAGGTCGTTCGAGAGGATTTCGGGGAGCATCGGAATGGTGCGGTCCACGAGGTAGACGGACGTCGCCCGCTCCCGCGCCTCCTTGTCGAACGCGCTCCCCGGCCGCACGAAGAACGAGACGTCCGCGATGTGGACGCCGACCTCAATAGTGCCGTCCGGAAGCGTCCGCACCGAGAGCGCGTCGTCGAAGTCCTTCGCGTCGGCAGGGTCGATGGTGCACGTGGGCACGGAGCGGAAATCGCGGCGCGGGCCGCCGTCGCCCGCCCGCGCCGCTTCCCCCGCGAGCATCTCCCGGCCGCGCTTCTTGAGTTCTTCGGCCTGCGCGACGACGCCCGGAGGGAACTCGCTTGAAAATCCCTGCCCGAGAGCGAGCGCGCGCATCTCGGTTTCGTGGACGCCCGCCTTGCCGATGACTTCCTCCACGACTCCCCAGGGGCAGTCGGCGCCGTCCTCCCAGCCCTTCATCCGCACGAGGACTTTGTAGCCGAGGGGCGCGCTCCCTGCGTCCCGCACGAGGAGCGGCACATGCATTTTTTTGTAGTCGGGCGCAAGCAGGACGCGGCCGCCCTCTTCGACGAGAGTGCCGACGAAAGTCTCGCGCGCGCGCGAAACGACCTCGACGACCTTGCCGGCCGCGCGCGGCGGCATCCGTCCGGACGGGTCGCGGTAGGTGCCCGCGGGCGCGACTTTCACGATATCGCCCGAGAGCGCGTGGTTGGTCCACTCGGGCGGGATGAGGAGGTCTTCCTTGTCCTCGCCGAGCGAGAAGAAGCCGATGCCTTTGCGGGTAAGGGTAAGGGGGCCCTCGTGGGGCGTCGCTGCCGACATTGTCCGTACTCTAGCAATAGTGCGGGACTTCTGCTATAGTGCCGCCGTTATGCTTATGATTCGGTTTCAGCGCATCGGCCGGACGAACGCTCCGGCATTTCGCATCGTGCTCCTCGAGAAGGAGCGCGCGGCGAAATCCGGCCGCGTCCTCGAGCGGCTCGGTACCTACAATCCGAAGAGCAAGGCGCTCACGCTCGAGGGAGAGCGCGTGAAGGAGTGGATCGGGAAAGGCGCGCAACCGACGGATTCCATTCGGAACCTTCTCATCGCGAAGGGCGTTCTCTCCGGAAAGAAAGTGAACGTCCTGCCGAGGAAGACCGTGCAGAAGAAAGAAGGCGCGGAGGGAGCGTCCGCGCCCGCGCCCGCTGCGGAAGCCCCGACGGAAGCCGAAACCGCCACGGAAGCGGAGCCGACTCCGGCGGAGGAAGCGGTTTCCGCCGCCGAAGCGTCCGCGGAAGAGGTCCCCGCCGAAGTTCCCGCGGCGTAGCCGCGGCGCGGCCGCGCCAGGTGCTACCCTAACCTTGTATGGAACCAGACCAGGCATTCCTCGAATACGCCGTGAAGGCGCTCGTCGACCATCCCGAAGCGGTAGAGACGACGCGCACCATCGACCAGATGGGCGTCCTCCTCACGCTCACCGTCCACCCGGATGATATGGGCAAGATCATCGGCAAAAGCGGCAAGACCGCCGAGGCCCTTCGGATTCTCCTGCGGGTCGTCGGGATGAAAGGCAACGCCCGCGCGAACCTCAAGATAAACGAACCCGTCGGCGGCAAGCGCGAGATGGAGCACAAGACCGTGGACCAGGTGGTCGATGAGCTTTGATCATGAAGAAGAAGCCCCAAATACTTCTCGTGCATGGGGGAATGACTTTTAAGAGCGACAAGGACTATGTGCATCATTTGAAGACCAAGAAAGTCTCAACCGTACAAAAACCCTACTGGGAGGCCGACCTTGAAAAGAAGCTGGGGAAGAAATTTGAGATCATCCGACCCCGGATGCCTTTGTCGGACAATGCCAAGTACCGGGATTGGAAGATCCTTTTTGAGAGACATGTGCCGCTCCTCAGGAAGAATTTCATCCTGATCGGGTCCTCTCTCGGAGGTACCTTTCTTGCCAAATATTTGTCCGAGCACAAACTGCCCAAGAAGGCCGTTTCGGTGTTTCTGGTCTGCGCGCCTTTTGACGGAGACTTGCCCACGGAAGATCTGGTCGGGGGTTTCAAACTCAAGTCCGATCTGTCTCTGCTCGAGAAGAACTGCAAGAACCTGCACGTCCTCTTCTCAAAAGATGATGACGTCGTACCCGCCTCCCATGCCGAGAAATACAGAAGGAAACTGGAGGAGAAAGCGCACATCGTCGTTTACAAGAGCAAGGGCGGGCATTTTACCGTGCCCACGTTCCCCGAGATACTCAAAATGATCCAGAGCGATGCGAAGAAGTAGCTATGAAGTTCCATCTTGTCACCCTTTTTGAAGAGGCGTGCGACGCGTACCTCTCGGCGTCCATCATTGGCCGCGCGCGCAAAGAGAAGAAGATTTCAGTAAAATACCAGAACCCCCGCGACTTCGTCGCGGGGAAGGCGGGGAGTTATAAAAAAGTAGATGACAGGCCGTACGGCGGCGGCCCGGGTATGGTGATGCAGGCGCTTCCAGTCGTCAAAGCCGTGGAGAAAGCACTTGGCGGCGAGACACCCAAGTTAATAATGTCGGGACGTCGTACGTCCCGACATGGGCGGAAGGCGGTGATTGTGTGGTTTAAGCCGGGAGTGAAGCAGTTTACGAACAAGGACGCGGACGCGCTCGCGAAGTTCGACGACGTCGTGCTCGTCTGCGGCCGCTACGAGGGCATAGACGAGCGCGCGAAGAAAATACTGAAAACGCTCGCGCCGGTGAAAGAATTTGCCGTCGGCGAGGCCGTCTACACGGGCGGGGAAGTGCCGGCTCTGGCCGTCGTCGACGCCGTCACGCGCCGCCTCCCCGGCGTTCTCGGGAAGGACGCGTCGGTCGAGGAGCGCCGCATCGCCTCCCGCGCCGTCTACACCCGCCCCGAAACCATTTTATATAAAGGGAAGAAGTATCGTGTCCCCAAAGTCCTCCAAACCGGCCATCACGCGAAGATTGACGAATGGAGGGAAAATAGATAGCCTGGGCTCCGGACAGTATCGTACCTCAGGAGGTTCTTATATGAGTGAATTGCAAACACAGGCCGCAAAGTTTCCAAAGTATCTCATGGAAATTGACGGGGAAATGAAGCTCTTGCCACTGAAAGAGTCGGGGATAGCCTACAGTTCACTATACAGCAAGGTCGAGATCCTCAATCAGGTACATGAAGCCGACGGGACGATTCGGAGAATCACCGAAAACGAGCGGCAGCAGATTGTCGATATCGCCGACCAGGTCAGTGCTGCCGGTAAGTAAGCCACCGCGGAAGTCCACACTGGTGACTTTCGCTTTATCCCCAGGCACCTTGCGTAAATAGGGAGCGGCTGATACAGTGGCCATACAAGATACGAGTGAGTAGCGGAGGGCGAGGCAAATGAAGTCATACGGGAGCTGAATAAAACGCGGAAGCGAAAGCGGAATTGTTTCCGTGCGTTCGCATTTACTACTGAGCGAGCCGAGCGACAAAGCATGTACTCATGCGTTTGTCCGAGGTGAGCGACTGGAGCAAGTTCACTTGCTACTGAGCGAGCCGAGCGACAAAGCATGTACTCATGCGTTTGTCCGAGGTGAGCGAAAGGAGAAAGCTTTGCTCATATATTTTCCTTATTCATTCACGGCCACCACGACATGCATAAGAAGAATCTCGCCCAGAAGACCTTCGGCGCCTACCGGGCGCCCTCCGTGCCGTTCCCGGACCTCGTCGGGCACCAGCGCGAGTCGTTCGACTGGCTCACGAAGGACGGCCTCGCCGAACTCTTCAAGGAATTCTCCCCCATCTCCGACTATTCGGGGAAAAAGTTCGAATTGCGCTTCGAGAAATTCGAGATCGGCGAACCGAAGTGCGACGAAGATTTCGCGCGTGAAAATATGCGCACCTACGAGGCGCCCCTGAAGGCCGTGGTGAAGCTCACCAACAAAACGTTCGGATCGCAGAAGTCGCAGGAGCTCTTCCTCGCGGACGTGCCGATGATGACGCCGCACGGCTCGTTCATCGTGTCGGGCGTCGAGCGCGCCATCGTCCCGCAGCTCGCCCGTTCGTTCGGCGCGTTCTTCATCTCGGAGCTCATCCGCGGCAGGCAGTATTTCGGCGCGAAGATCATCCCGCTGCGGGGCGTGTGGATCGAGATCGACTCGGAAGCGGACGGCGCGATTTTCGTGAAGATCGACCGCAAGCGCAAATTCCCGGTCACGGAGCTCCTCACCGTCTTCGGCGGCGGAGTAGGCGAGGCGGTCGCGAAGCATTTCGCGAACGACGAGGCCGCGCTCGCCGCCGTCAAGGCCACGCTCGCGCACGACGAGGCATCCTCGGTCGAGGAGGCGTACATCGAGATCCACCGCCGCATGCGCGACGGCGACCTCGCGACCCCCGAGAACGCGAAGAATTTCGTCCAATCGCTCTTCTCCGCCGAGCGCTACGACCTCGGCAAGGTCGGCCGCCACCGCCTGAACGCGCGCTTCGGCCAGCCGGTGACCGAGAAGGCCCTCGAGAAGCGCACGCTCGCGCTCGCGGACTTCGTCCGCATCGTTTCCGAGATCACGCGCTTGAACGCGGATCCCGCCGCGCGCCCCGACGACATCGACCACCTCGGTTTCCGCCGCGTCCGCTTCGTGGGCGAACTCCTCCAGGCGCGCATGCGCGTCGGTATGAGCCGGATGAAGCGCAATATTCAGGATCGGATGTCGACCATCGAGAGCGAGACCACGCTTCCCTTGGCGCTCGTCAACCCGCGCCCGTTCCAAGCGTCCGTGCACGAATTCTTCACGGCCAACCAGCTCTCGCAGTTCATGGACCAGCAGAACATCCTCGCGGAGCTCGAGAATATGCGCACCCTCTCCGCTCTCGGTCCGGGCGGCCTCACGCGCGAGCGCGCGGGCTTCGAGGTGCGCGACGTGCATCCGTCCCACTACGGGCGCCTGTGCCCCATTCATACGCCGGAAGGGCAGAACATCGGCCTCATCCTGCGCCTGGCCACCCACGCGCGCACGAACGATTTCGGCGTCATCGAGACGCCGTACGTCCGCGTTTCGAAGGGGAAGGCGACCGGCGAGGTCGTCTACCTCAACGCGCTCGACGAAGAGCTTGAAACCATCGCGCACGGCGCGACGAAGCTCGACGGGGACGGCCGCATCCTTGCCGAATCGGTCGAAGCGCGCCACAAGGGCGATCCCGTCATCGTTTCGCGGGAGGACGTGACCCTTATGGACGCCTCTACGTACCAGATGTTTTCCATCGCGACCGCGATGATCCCGTTCGTCGGCCACGACGACGCGAACCGCGCTCTGATGGGTAGCAATATGCAGAAGCAGGCGACGCCGGTCCTCATCCCCGAGGCCCCGCTCGTCGCCACCGGCATCGAGGCGCACGCCGCGCGCTCGACCGGCCGCCTCGTCCTTGCCGAGGAGGCGGGCGAAGTGACGTACGTCGACGCGCGCAAGGTCGTCGTCACGAACAAGGAAGGCAAGAAACGCGACTACCGCCTCCAAGGTCTCACCCAGACGAACCAGAATTCGGCGTTCCTCCAGCGCCCGTCGGTGCGCGCGCTCGACAAGGTGAAAAAGGGCGACGTGCTCGCGGACAACTCCTCGACCGACCGCGGCCAGCTCGCGCTCGGCCAGAACGTCCGCGTCGCGTTCATGAGCTGGAACGGCGCCAACTACGAAGACGCCATCATCATTTCCGAGCGCCTCGTGGAGGACGCGAAATTCACGACGGTGCACATCGAGGATTTCGAGTGCGCCGTGCGCGATACGAAGCTCGGCCCCGAGACGACCACCCACGATATTCCGAACGTCGGCGAAATGCGCCTGCGGAACCTCGACGAAGAAGGCGTCATCCGCATCGGCGCGGAAGTGCGCCCGGGCGACATCCTCGTCGGCAAGGTAACGCCGAAAGGCGAAACCCAGCTCACCCCGGAGGAACGCCTCCTGCGCTCCATCTTCGGCGACAAGGCCAAGGACGTGAAAGACACGTCGCTGCGGATGGAAGGCGGCAAGCGCGGCCGCATCATCAGCGTGCGCGTGTTCAGCCGCGAGAAGGGCGATCAGCTCGAGACCGGCATCATCAAGAAGATCGTCATCACCGTCGCGCAGGTGAGAAACGTCAGTGTCGGCGACAAGCTCGCGGGACGCCACGGCAATAAGGGCGTCATCAGCCGCGTCCTGCCGGTCGAAGACATGCCCTACGACGAGGACGGCAATCCGGTCGACCTCATCCTCACCCCGCTCGGCGTCCCGAGCCGCATGAACCTCGGGCAGATCCTCGAGATGCACCTCGGACTCGCGGCGCACACGCTCGGCTACCAGGCCGTCGTGCCGCCCTTCGCCGGAGCGACGGCGGAGGAAATTAGCGATGAACTCGCGGCCGCCGGATTCTCGCGGGGCGGCAAGATGGTGCTCCACGACGGCCGCACGGGCGAGGCGTTCGCCCAGCCGATCGCCGTCGGCTATATGTACATCCTCAAGCTCCACCACATGGTGGAGGACAAGATCCATATGCGCTCCATCGGTCCGTACTCGCTCATCACCCAGCAGCCCTTGGGCGGCAAGGCGCAGAACGGCGGCCAGCGCTTCGGCGAAATGGAAGTATGGGCCCTGCTGGGCTACGGCTCGGCGTATATGCTGCGCGAGATGCTCACCATCAAGTCCGACGACATCACCGGACGTTCCGCCGCCTTCGACGCTATCGTGCGCGGCGAGCCGATCTCGCACGCGGGCACCCCCGCATCCTTCTCGGTGCTGACGAATCAGATCCGCGGCCTCGCGCTCGACATCGATCCCTTGACGCTGCCGCCCGAACCGGAGGCGTAATCTTTATTCTTTTCCCACTCGTATGGCACTCACCCCCCGCAAAATCCTCCCGTCGCGCGACACCTGGAACGCGCTTCGGCTCACGCTCGCCTCGCCCGAGCGCATCCTGGCGTGGAGCCATGGGGAAGTAACGAAGCCCGAGACCATCAACTACCGCACCCAGCGGCCGGAAAAGCACGGCCTTTTCGATGA
>JAKAJJ010000060.1 GCA_021813835.1 bacterium
TACCAGAAATCGCTCAAAGACGAGTTCGGCGACATCATTTCCTCGGAGGCGGGAAAGATCCGCGCCGTCGCGGAAGGCGGGAAGGAGCTTTCGGGCGACGACCTCAAGAAAATGGCGGAGGACCTTCCCATCGTGCGCATCGTGGACACCCTGCTCCGCCACGCCATCGTCCAGGACGCGTCCGACATCCACATCGAGCCCCTCGAAACGGAAGTGCTCGTGCGGTACCGCATCGACGGCATCCTCCACGACGCGATGACCCTGCCGAAGCCCTCCGCGGCCGGCATCGTCGCGCGCATCAAGGTGCTCTCGAACCTGAAGCTCGACGAAAAGCGTTTGCCGCAGGACGGGCGCTTCAAGATGGAGACCGAGTCCGAGCGCGTCTCGTTCCGCGTCTCCATCCTGCCGACGTTCTTCGGCGAAAAGATCGTCATGCGCCTCCTGCGCGAGACCGGCGAGGGCTTCACGCTCGACACGCTCGGCTTCCACGGCGAGAACATGGAGCGCATCCACGGCGCGCTCAAGGCGACGACCGGCATCATCCTCGTCTCGGGGCCCACGGGAAGCGGGAAGACGACGACCCTGTACACGATGCTCGACATTTTGAATACGCCGGACGTGAACATCTCGACCATCGAGGACCCCATCGAATACCAGATGCAGCGGGTGAACCAGACGCAGGTCAATCCGCAGATCGGCTTCACGTTCGCCAACGGCCTGCGCTCCCTCGTCCGCCAGGATCCGGACATCATCATGGTGGGCGAGATCCGCGACGGCGAGACGGCATCGCTCGCCATCAACGCCGCCTTGACCGGCCACCTCGTCCTCTCGACCATCCATACCAACAGCGCCGCGGGAGCCATCCCGCGCCTCATCGACATGGGCGTCGAGCCCTTCCTCCTCGTCTCCACGCTCCGCATCATCATCGGCCAGCGCCTCGTGCGGAAGCTCTGCGAGGGCAAGGAAGAGTATGCGGCGGACGAGGCGGTGCGCGCGAAAGTCGCGGGCGACGCGGAGTTCCAGGCGGCGCTCCAGGCGCTCCGCGACGAGAAGGTGGTGAAAAGCGGCGCGACGGTCGATGACCTGCAGTTCTACCGGCCCACCCCGAGCGCCGAGTGCGCCGACGGCTACAAGAGCCGCATCGGCATCCATGAAGTCCTCGCCGTATCGCCCGCGATACGCGAAATAATCCTCCGCGCGAGCACCATAGACGCCCTCGAGGCGCAAGCGAAAAAAGAAGGGATGCTCACGATGCTCGAGGACGGCCTCTACAAAGCCGCGCGCGGCATTACGTCGCTCGAGGAGGTGCTCCGCGCGATAACCGAATAGTATGCGGTTCCGCGCCACGATACGGAAAGAGGGCGCGCCGGAGGAAACGCGCCTCATCGAAGCTCCGTCGCGGTTCGCCGTATACGAGGAGGTGCAAAAAGAGGGCGGCGTGGTCGTCGGCCTTACGGAAGGGACGGGCTTCGCGCTCCCCGCGTGGCTCTCCCTCACCATCGGCACCGGCGTACGGCGCGCCGAAGTCGTCCGGATGGCGAAGAACCTCTCCGCGATGCTCGCCGCCGGCCTTTCCCTTTCCCGCGCGCTTTCGGTCGTCGAACGGCAGTCGGGCAACCCGCGTCTCAAAAAAATCGCCGTCGGGATCGCGGACGCGGTGCGGAAGGGGTCGTCGTTCCATGACGCGCTCGCCGCGTATCCCAAGGTATTCCCGCCGTTCTTCGCCGCGATGGCGCGCGCGGGCGAGGAATCGGGCTCCCTCGCGAACGCGCTGTCCATCGTCGCGCTCCAGATGGAGCGTTCGGAAGAGCTCGCGCGCAAAATAAAGGGCGCGATGATCTATCCCTCCATCGTCATCACCGTCATCGTCATCGTCGGCATCCTGATGCTCATCTACGTCGTGCCGACACTGACGAAGACCTTCACCGAGCTCGGGGTGCAGATCCCGCTCGCTACCCGCATCATCGTCGCTCTGTCGGATTTCATGGTCGCCCACACCGCGCTCGTCGTCCTCGCGCTCGTCGCGCTCGTCGGCGGCGGCGCGGCATTCGTCCGTTCCGAGCGCGGGGGCGCGCTCGTCGTCCGCGGCGCGCTTTTCCTGCCGGTCATCGGCGAGCTGGTCCGCGAAACCTATTCGGCGCGGGCGGCGCGCACGCTCTCCTCGCTCCTGTCGTCGGGCGTGCCGGTCCTGAACGCGCTCGCCATCACGAAAGAAGTCGTGCACACGGGAGCGTTCGCGGCGGTCGTCGCCGATGCCGGCGCGCGCGTCAGGAAAGGCGAGCCCCTGTCCGCCGCGTTCGCCGAAAACGCGAACCTGTACCCGATCCTGATGAGCGACATGCTCGCGGTCGGAGAGGAAACCGGGAAGGTCGCCGAGATGCTCAAGCAGATCGCCGAATTTTACGAGGACGACGTCGCGCAGAAAACGAAAGACCTCTCGACCATCATCGAGCCCGTCCTCATGCTCCTCATCGGCACGGTCGTCGGCATCTTCGCGGTCTCGATGATCGCGCCGATTTACTCGCTGTCGTCCGCCTTCTAGTATGGCCAGGAATCGTCCGCAGCCCAGGGGATTCTCGCTCATCGAAGTCGTCGTCTCGATCTCCATCCTGGGCATCATGCTGATCCTCTTGCAGGCAGTCGTCCGCAGCGGCGTGCTCATCAGGACCTCGAAAAACCAGGGCATCGCCCTCTCCATCGCCCGAAACGAGCTTGAGAGTCTGCGGGCGGACGGCTATGCGGCGCTCCCGCCGAGCGGCTCCTTCCCGGACGCCCTGGTGAGCACGCTCCCGGAGGCGACGACAACGCTTACGGTGGCCGATTTCAACGCGAAGACGAAGGAGGTGACCGCGGAGGTCGCCTGGCAGGACGCGGGTTCGGCGGCGTCCAGCACGGTCTCGCTTTCGACGCTCATTACGCAAACCGGCGGACTGCAATGACGCGCTTCCTCCGGCAACAGGTGCGGCGCGGGTTCACACTCATTGAAACGGTCATCGTCCTCGCCATCAGCGTCCTCATGTTCATGGCGCTTACGTTTCTGATATATACGTTCAATAACACGTCCGCCTACGAGCAGACGCTCTCGCAATCCTCCGGTTCCGCGAGCGCGGTTGTGCGCGACGTGGAGTCGCTCACGCTTCCCGCCGACGCCGTCCTCCAGACATACGCGTTCTCAAACGCGACGTACACTTCATCTTCAACAGTGCTCGTTCTCGAAATACCCTCAATCGACAGCTCCGAGATC
>JAKAJJ010000008.1 GCA_021813835.1 bacterium
GTGCTCCTCGGCGCCTACGGAACGACGACGGTGGACAGCGACGCGCTCGCCGTGGCCTACTACCGCACGAAGGACTGGCCGCGCCTCATCGCGCTCTGGAAGATGCGCGCGGAGAAGCCCGGCGCGGACGCCCAGACCTGGTTCGGCCTCGCTTCCGCCTACTACGTCGCCGGAGACAAAACGGACGCCGTGGCGACCATCCGGAAGGCGATGGCGCTCTATCCGGACGCCGCCGCGACCGGCGCCGCGCTCATCTCGCAGATAGAAGGGAAAGCCGCGGGGCGATAAACCCTTAAGGGAAACGTGCCGGAGAATACGTCCAGCGACATGAACAAATTCCATTTTTTTCGTAAGCACCGCGTCGTTCTCCTTTTGTTTTGTATCGCGGTTTTAGTTCGATACGCGGTTTTTCTCTCCGTCCCGCCGCTCGCCGGCGGAGGCCATGACTATGAGCTGTATGGCGCCGTAGCGGAACATCTCCTTACGGCCCGTAGCTTCGGCGATAATCCGTTTCTCGCGCCCGGTTGGCCGATTATGCTCTCGGTGCTCTACGCGCTTTTCGGTAACGGATGGCTCGTGCTCGGATTGGCGCAGAGCGTTCTCGGCGCCCTGCTGGTTGTGGGAGTATATCTGGTAGGAACTCGCATCTTCGACCCCCGCACCGGTTTGTGCGCCGGCATCCTGGCGCTTTTCTGGCCCCCGTTCCTGCTCCTGGTTCCGGCGTACGGCGATCATGCCGCCTTCTACAGCGTTCTTTTCTTGTTCGGCGTCTTCTTTTTCTTTCGGGGGATGCGTGAAAGAAAGATCGGTCTGGTCGGCGTTTCCGGGATCCTGCTCGCCTGGGGCGCGCTCACCGAGGCGATCGGTCTGTATATCCCCGTCATACTTATTGCGTGGCTCATCGCGTCATCGATTTTTCAGCCGCAGGGGTCGCCTCGGTTTCGTTCTCTGCGTCATGCGTTCGTGCCCCTTGTCGCGTTCGCAGTCCTCTTCGTTTCTCCCGTCGCGCTCTGGGCCCATCGGAATGCCGCCGTACTCCGCGAGGTCTCTCCGCAGACGCCAGTAGCGGAAGCCCCGTTCATTAATAAGAGGATCGAGAAGGATGCGTTTACGCCCTATTACGCGCGGCTGCTCGCCCTTCCTTTCTCCCCGTCTTACATCGCCGTCGGCATCGACGGAACGCAGAAATTCTTTCTCATACCCTATAATCTTTCCATTCTTGACGCATCCTCCCCCGTTTCCTATATCGCGATCGCGCATGAGCTCCTGTCGGAAAATGTCCGCGTTCGCGCCGTCTCCGGTCGCGAGCAGGCCATACTCGGCGCAAAAGTGATAGTAACGATCCTCCATATTGCCGTCGTCATTTTCGGCATTCTCGGCATGGCGCTTCTTCCGGCCGAGACCATGGGGGGGCTGGTCGCCCTGCTCCTTTTGTATGTTCTCGGGACGAGCATAGCGGTTGGCTCGCTCTACGGCGATGGTTTCAGAAGCATCTCGCCGCTTGCGGGCTTTCTCGTTCCGTTTATGCCGTTTCTCATCGTGTTCGCGTCCGCGCTGTTCCTTCGCATGAAGGAAAGAGCAACCTTTTTACTCTCGTGAAAACCCCGGTGGCACGCACGCTCACTATTCTCTCAAAGGCCATCGTGTTTGGCGGCATTTTTATGCTCCCGCTCGTACCGCTTGTATTTCTGGATACGCTGTACTTTCCCTATATAACCGAGAAGACGCTCTTTTTTCGCGCAATCGTAGAGATAGTTTTCCTCTTCTGGCTCCTGCTCATTGCACTCGACAGATCTTTTTCTCTGCGTTTTTCTCCGGTTATCATCGCCACCACCGTATTCGTCGCCGTTCTCGGGGTGGCCGATATATTCGGGATAGACCCGCAGAGGAGTTTCTGGGGCACGTTCGAACGGATGGAAGGATTCATCACGTGGATCCATCTCTACGCTTATGTGCTTGTTGTCGGTTCGGTCCTCCGGAACCGCCGTTGCTGGCTTATCTTCTTTCGCGCCATCGTTGCCGCGAGCGCTTTGGTCGCCGTGTACGGGCTCTTCCAGCTTCTCGGCTGGCTGCCGGTAACGCCGCTCGGGACTCGTCCGGGCGCCACGCTCGGGAACGCGATTTTCCTGTCCACGTATTTACTGCTTGCGTTGTCCCTCATCGTATTCCTGTGGTGGAACGACCGCATGAAATCTTGGGCGCCGTATCTGTACGGCTCCTTGGTGCTGCTTGATGCGGCGGCGCTGTACGGGACCGCGACGCGCGGCGCACTGCTCGGGCTTCTTGCCGGAGCGCTCGTCGGGGCGATGTTCTATGTTCTTGGCGGCTCCGCCGTCCGCCGCCGCCGCGTGTTCGGCGGGCTTGCGCTGCTTGTCGTGCTCGCCGCGCTTCCGTTTCTCTTCCGGCACACGGCGCTCGTGGAACAAAATCCGCTCCTCTCGCGCTTCTCTTCGCTGTCATTCGCCGACTACTCTTCGTCGAGAGCGCGGTTTTTTGTCTGGGATATCGCCCTGCAGGGGTTTGCGGCGCGTCCTTTCCTCGGGTGGGGACAGGAAAATTTCGAGTACGTCTTCAATCATTTCGGCGCCGAGGAATTCCACACTCAGGAGCTGTGGTTTGATCGGGTGCACAACATGCCGCTTGAGTGGCTGATCGCCGCCGGCAGCGCGGGCGGCGTCGCTTACGTCGGTTTATTTATCACGCTCCTCTACGTTCTTTTCGTCGCGGCGCGCGCCGGCGCTCTCTCGCGCGCCGAACAAGCGCTCTTGCTCGGCGGCATCGCGGGCTATGTCGTCAGCGATCTTTTCGCATTCGACAGCGTTTCAAGCTACTTTCTCTTCTTCACGATCGCCGGGTACCTCCATTTTCTCTCCGTTTCTGGGAAACCCGCGGGTGCATCGCGCGATAAGGGAGCGAAATATCCTTCGGATATCCTGCTGATCTCTCTCCTCTGCGTTCTGCTTCCTGTCGCGTTGACCCTCGAGTATGTCTCGAACGTACGGCCGCTCCTTGCGGCGGCTGACGTGGCGCGGGCGCTCGATGAGCGAGGAGTCCTGACTCTGGCAGAGCGCGAAGGGCTGTTTGAAGCGGCGCTCCCGTACGCATCCTTCGATGAGCGCGGCGCGCGCGATGCGTTTGGAGAGTTCGCCATCGCTGTCGCGACCGCTTCTGGCGCAAGCGCGCAAGACAAAGAGGCCGTATTCAGTCGAGCCGCGGAAGAGTTGGCGCGGGAAATTGCCGTTCATCCGTACAGTTTTCGTTCCCGCTTGGTTCTCGCTGAGCTCGAGAGCGCGTACGGCAATCATCCGCAGGCGATAGCGTTGCTCAATGAGGCCCTGCGCATTTCGCCCGAAAAACAGTTCGTCTATTTTCAGCTGGGGCAGGAATATATCGACCAAGGCGACTATCAAAAGGCATTCCGTACGTTGCAGGCGGCTTTTGAGATAAATCCGCGCTTTCTCGAAGCTCGCAATCTCTACGCGGCCGCGGCGCTCTACACGGGACAGGATGCTCTCGCGCAAAAGCTGTTGACTGAACGCTACGGGACCATACCCGCCGACTCGGCGCTCATCGACGCGTACGCCTTCCGAAAGAACTACGCACTGCTGGTGCAGTTATGGGAAGAAAGGGTTCGGGAAAATCCCGACGACATTCAGGCGCGTTTCTCGCTCGCCGCCGCCTATCTCGCGGCAAAACGCCCCGCGGACGCGGCGGCAGAGCTGCAATTGGTAATCGAACGGTATCCGGCAGTCCGAAGCCAGGCGGAACAGTACCTGCAAGAGATCCATTCCGGAAAATGAGCGGTCTGAAAGACATCGTAATAAGAACACACCTGCCGCTCGCGCCCTTCACCACTCTGCGCATCGGCGGCCCCGCGCGGTTCTTCGTCGAAGCGCGCTCGGACGGAGACGCGCAGGCCGCGCTCGCGCTTGCGCGCGAGCGCGGCCTTCCGCTGTTCATTCTCGGCGGCGGAAGCAACGTACTCGTGCCGGACGCGGGCGTCGCGGGCGTCGTTATGAAAATGGCGACGGAGCGCGTCGCGTTCGACGAGCGCGCCGCGCTCGTCGTCGCGGATGCCGGGACTCCCTGGGACGCCGTCGTGGACGCCGCCGCCCTACGCGGGTGGTGGGGCATCGAGAACCTCGCGGGCATCCCGGGCACCGCCGGCGGCGCGGCGGTGCAAAATATCGGCGCGTACGGCGCCGAGCTTGCGGACGTATTCGCGTATGCCGACGTCCTCGACGCGGCGACGGGTGCGCCGGAACGCGTCCTGCGCGCGGACGCCGCGTTCGGCTACCGGACGAGCGTTTTCAAAAAGCGCCGCGGCCTCGTCATTACGCGCGTCGCGCTCGCGCTCGCGCTCGCGCGCGACGGGCGCCCGAACCTCTCCTATCCCGACCTCGCGCGCGGGCGCGCCGCGGGCGCGCCGCTCCGGACGCCCGCCGCCGTCGCCTCCGCGGTGCGCGCGGTGCGCGCGGGAAAATTCCCGCCGGACGGCTCCGCCGGTTCTTTCTTCAAGAATCCCGTCCTTGCGCCGCCGGAGGCCGCGGCGCTCGCCGCGCGCTATCCCGGTCTGCCGCAGTTCCCGCAGGACGGCGGCGTGAAAGTTTCGCTCGCCTGGCTCCTCGACAATGCGCTCGCCCTCAAAGGGTTTTCCGTCGGGCGCGCGCGGCTGTACGAGCGCCAGCCGCTCGTTATCGCGGCGGCGGAAGGCGCGACGGCGGCGGAGGTGGACGCGCTCGCGCGCGCGGTTGCCCAGCGCGTCAAAAACACGCTCGGCATCGCGCTCGAACGCGAAGTGGAATATGTCGGACAGGTGGAAGTGCAAAGAGATGCGCAGTAGTGAAGCTTCGCGGACGGGCGCGTCGACATCTTTTGGCTCGGATTTCTCTCGGTATAGAAATGGAATGAGTTATCTCGCACACCCGACTCGGCATCATGTTTTTGCTGCCCGTCAAAACACTTCAAATCGCGCAAGTTTTTCTCCCGCGCCGCGTCTTATGTCATTCGTACGAAAACATATGCAGCAATGCCGAGTCGGGTGTGCGAGTTATCCACACGCGACTGTTTTTTGCGGCACAAAAGTTTTTTTGCGCGCGATAATGTGATGCAGAAACGTTTGCGTGGGATATTTTCGCGCGGACGGGTCGACATACCAGCCCTCACTTTAAATTCGCATCCACCATGGCAAAGAAGCGCAAGGCCGCGAAAAAGAAGACCGCTAAGAAGCGCAAGGCCGCGAAGCGTCGCCGCTAGTTTCGGCGCGCGGGAAACGCTCCGCCCTCTGCGGAGCGTTTTCTCTTTTAAGGCAAAAAGAGTATAGTGCAGCGTAATGCTCGGCCTCTCCCGTTTCTTCGCCAAAAACCAGTCCGCGGCGTTCCTCCGGACCGCCGCGCCGATCGTCGCGGAGGCAAACCGCTTTTCCGAGGGACTCGCCGGACTCCCGGACGAGGCGGTGCGGGCGCGGTTCGCCGATGCGCGCATGCGCGCGCGCGAGGCGGGGGAGCCCTCCGAAGAAGACCTTCCGCTCGTCTTCGCGCTCGTGCGCGAAGCGGCGCGCCGCACGCTCCGCCAAGCCCACTTCGACGTGCAGCTTATCGGCGGCCTCGCGCTCGCGCGGGGGAACATCGCCGAGATGCGCACCGGCGAAGGCAAGACGCTCGTCGCGACCCTGCCCGCGACTTTCCGCGCTCTGTCGGGGAGGGGCGTGCAGGTCGTGACGGTCAACGACTACCTCGCCCGCCGCGACGCCGCGTGGATGGGACAGGTCTACGACTACCTCGGCCTGTCGGTCGGCGTCGTCACCTCGACCGGCGCGTACCGCTACGACGCGTCGCACGTGCGAAAGGACGAAGACGCCGCGCGCGACGCCGCGGGCTCGTTCAAAGTGTTTTACGATTTCCTGCGCCCCGCGACGAAGCGGGAAGCGTATGCCGCGGACGTCACGTACGCGACGAACAACGAGCTCGGCTTCGATTACCTGCGCGACAACACCGCGTACGACGCGTCGCAGATAGTCCAGCGCGGATTCCACTACGCCATCATCGACGAAGTCGACTCCATCCTCATCGACGAAGCGCGCACGCCGCTCATCATCAGCGGCCCCGCGGGCGATTCGGAAAAGCTCTACGAGCGCTTCGCGGACATCGTCCGCTCTTTCGAGGAAGGCCCGGATTACGCGGTCGACGAGAAGCAGAAGGCGATCCAGATCACCGACGCGGGGATGAGGAGGGCGGAAAAGGCGCTCGGCCTCGACAACCTGTACACGGAGGGCGGGATGCGCTACGCCCATCACCTCGAAACGGCCGTGCGCGCGAAGGCCCTCTTCCGCAAAGACAAGGAGTACGTCGTGCGCGACGGGGAGATCGTCATCGTCGACGAGTTTACCGGGCGTCTCCAGCCCGGCCGGCGCTGGTCGGAGGGCCTCCACCAGGCCATCGAGGCCAAGGAGGGGGTCGCGGTGAAGGAGGAGACCCGCACCTATGCGTCCGTCACGTTCCAGAACCTCTTCCGTATGTACGAGCGGCTCGCGGGGATGACGGGCACCGCGCTCTCCTCGGAAGAGGAGTTTTATACCGTGTACGAGCTCGAAGTCATCGCGGTGCCGACGCACAAGCCGGTCGTGCGCACGGACCACAACGACCTCGTCTTCCAGAGCGCCGCGGGGAAGTACCGCGCCGTCGCGCGCGCGGTGAAGCGCTATCACGAGAAGGGTCAGCCCGTCCTCGTCGGCACCGTGTCCATCGAGGACAACGAGATCGTGAGTTCGTACCTGCGCGACGCGGGGGTGCCGCACGAGCTCCTGAACGCGAAGAACCACGAGCGCGAGGGCGAAGTCATCGCCGAGGCGGGCGCGCGGGGGCGCGTCACGGTCGCGACGAACCTCGCCGGCCGCGGCGTCGACATCAAGCTCGGCGGCGCGCTCGCGGCTCCCGAGGAGCGCGCGGCGGTGCTCGCCGCGGGCGGCCTCGCCGTCGTCGGCACCGAGCGGCATGACGCGCGGCGCATCGACGACCAGCTGCGCGGCCGCGCGGGACGCCAGGGCGACCCGGGCGAGACGCGCTTCTACGTGTCGCTCGAGGACAAGCTGATGCGCGTGTTCGCGACGGACACCCTGAAGAAGGTGATGGGCCGGTTCGGCATCCCCGAGGACGAGCCCATCGAGAGTCCGATGATCACCCGTTCGCTCGAAACCGCGCAGAAGCGCATCGAGGGGTTCAACTTCGACGCGCGCAAGCAGGTGCTCGCCTACGACGACGTGATGAATACCCAGCGCCTCGCGCTCTATGCGCGCCGCCGCGCCGCGCTCACCGGCACCGACGCCGAAGCGGAGCAGATCGTCCGGGAACTTATGGGCGGCGATGCCGCCGCGCTCGCGACGCTTGAGGAGAAGAAAACGGGGCTCGGCGCCGCGTTCGTGCCGAACATCCGCCGGCTCCTCCTCCAGGTCATCGACACCTTCTGGCTCGAGCACCTGGAAACGATGGACTACCTGCGCCGCTCCGTATCGCTGCGCGCCTACGGCCAGCGCGACCCGCTCATCGAGTACCGGCGCGAAGGGCTCCAGCGCTTCCGCCGGCTCGAGGCCGACATCCGCGCCGCGGTCATCGCGGCCATACCGCGCCTCGCCCCCGCCGACGAGGCGCGCATCCGCGCCGAAGAGGAGAAAGTCCGGGCGCAACTTCGGGCGGCGGGGGCGGAAGGCGGCGCGCCGGCGCCGCTCGCGAGGGGAGCCGCGCCCGGGAGGAACGATATCGTCGTCCTCCGGAAGGGGAGCGAGACGAAAGAGCTTAAATACAAGAAAGCCGAGCCGCTCTTGAACGAGGGATGGATTCTTTCCGAAGATACTTCCAGGAATGATCGATCGGAGAAATAATTCTCAGGGGAAATACTTCCCTATAGGGAAGTATTTCCCCAATGAGCCCTCATTATTTCGGTTCCGAGAAAAGCAGGAAATGCAGCGGGTGCCTCCTCTTGAGGCGGAACAAAGCGCTCGACGCGTATTTCCTCCCGGAATCGCGCTTCGTGAGCTCTTCCTCCATCGCGAGGATGGCTTGCTCGTATCCCGGCAGCTGATCCCGCAGCCACCGCTGCACGCGTTCGATGGTCGCATAGCCGGCCCCCGTCCGGGCGCGCACGGCATCGCGCGTCTCGCCCCCGAGAAGAAGCCGGGCGATGAGGATCCGCCGTCCCAGCATGACGCGCTCGCTCTCCGTGAGCAGGTCGCGCAGAAATAATTTCATCGCCGAACGGCCCCGTACGCTTGCGGCGGCGGTATACAGCGCATCGAGCGTTCGTATCCGTTCCTGTTCCGAAAGATCGCTCATCTTTTTCTTCATAAGTTTCCCCTCATGGGAATAGAGGATAAGGATAGGAATAAAGACAGAGGACATACATACTACCATATATGGAAGTATCGGGATTTTTTCTCAACGATTTGCTATTGTGCGCCTATGGCATTCACGGATGAGGTCACGATATATGCGGCGGCCGGCAAAGGCGGCGACGGCGTCGTCCGCTGGTCGCGGACGAAAGAGAAGGCGAAAGGCGGGCCCGCCGGCGGCGACGGCGGGCGGGGCGGCGACGTCGTCCTCCTCGGGGTGCGCGATCTCGCCGCGCTCGCGCACTACCGGTACGAAAAAAAGTTCAAAGCCGAGAACGGCGAGGCGGGGAAGGGCGCTTTGAAGCACGGCAAGGACGGCGCGCCCGTTTTTCTCAAGGTGCCGGTCGGCACCGTCGCGCGCGTGGAGGAGACGGGCGACGAATACGAGATAACGGCGGAGGGAGAGCGCGCCGTCCTTTTTAAGGGCGGCACGGGCGGGAAAGGGAACGCCCGCTTCAAGAGTTCGACCAATCAGAATCCGTTCCGGCAGACGGACGGGAAAGGAGGCGGAGCGGGAACCGTCGCGCTCACCCTGAAGATTATCGCCGACGCGGGGCTCATCGGCCTGCCGAATGCGGGGAAGTCGTCCCTCCTGAACGCTCTCACGCGCGCGAAGTCGAAGGTGGGGAGCTACCCCTTTACGACCCTCGAGCCGAGCTTGGGCGACTTTTACGGCTACATCCTCGCCGATATTCCCGGTCTCATAGAAGGCGCCTCGTCCGGCCGAGGTCTGGGCATTAAATTTTTGAAGCACATCGAGCGTACCGGCATTCTCCTGCATCTCGTCTCGGCGGACCAAGACGACCCCCTCGCGGCCTATGGGGAAGTACGCAGGGAACTCGAGGCCTTCGGGCGCGGGCTTCCCGAGAAGCATGAAGTAATCATCCTGTCGAAAATAGACCTCGCGACGAGCGCGGAGTGGGAAACCAAGCGGGAACTCCTCGCCCGCGAGACCGAAAGGGAAGTGCTCCCCGTCTCGATCCGCGATTCCGTCCTTCTCAGGGCGTGCGTCGCGCGCCTCTCGAAACTGCTTTCCGAAAAGGTCTCTCGCTAGGCATTTCCCGCCCGGCGCGATACGCTATCGGCTATATGGCTGTCTACCGTCCGACCATCGGCCTCGAAGTCCATGCGGAGCTCGCGACGAGGACGAAGATGTTCTGCGACAGCGCGAATGATCCGGACGAGGCGCGACCGAACGCGAACGTCTGTCCCGTCTGCCTCGCGCACCCGGGCACCCTCCCGACCATCAACCGCGAAGCGGTCCGGCATATCCTGCGCATCGGCGCCGCGGTCGGCGGAACCCTCGCCGACTATAGCGAGTTCGACCGCAAGAGCTATTTCTATCCCGACATCCCGAAGGGATACCAGATCAGCCAGTATGAGCACCCTCTCGTCAGGGGAGGGACGCTCGCCGGCGTCATGCTCACGCGCGTGCATCTGGAGGAAGACACCGCGCGCTCGTCGCACGCGGGCGGAAAGAGCACGGTCGATTTCAACCGCGCGGGCATTCCTCTGATGGAGCTCGTCACCGAGCCCGTCATTCCCGACGCGGGAACGGCGGGGCGCTTCGCGCGCGAGCTCCAGCTCCTCCTGCGCACCCTCGGCGCGGGGAACGCGAACCTCGAGAAAGGAGAGATGCGCATCGAGGCGAACGTTTCCGTCTCGCCGACGCCGGGAGCGTTCGGCACCAAGGTGGAGATAAAAAACCTCAACTCGTTCCGTTCGGTGGAGCGCGCCGTCGCCTTCGAGATCGCCCGCCAGGAGGAAGTTCTCGGATCGGGCGCGGCGGTCGTTCAGGAGACGCGCGGCTGGGACGAGGCGAAGCAGGCGACTTTCAGCCAGCGGCTGAAGGAGGGGAGCGCGGACTACCGCTACTTTCCGGAGCCGGACCTGCCGAAGCTCTTCCTGTCGGAAATCCCGGAATTTTCATACGACGCGATCCGCGCGTCCCTGCCCGAGCTTCCGGAGGAGCGCCGCGCGCGCTACGAGAAGTCCTACGGCCTCAAAGGAGACGACGTCGCATTCATCGTCGCATCCGTGGAGCGGAGCGCGTTCTTCGACGCGGTCGCGCGCGCTCTCAATAACGATGCTCCGCTCGTCCGGAGCGCGGCGAATTATCTCGTCTCCGATCTCGCGGGCATTTACGCGAAGCGCGGCGAGGACGGCTATGCCGGACTTTCCCCGCAGTCATTCGCGAAGCTCATCCGCCTTACCGCCGCGGGCGATCTCTCCTCGCGCGGCGCGAAAGACACGCTCGCGCTCCTCGTGGAGAAAGGCGGAGACCCGGAAGCGCTCGCGCGCGACGCCGGCCTCGTCCAGATCCACGACGCGGCCGCCCTCGGGAAGGCGGTAGACGCCGTTCTTGCTTCGGAGCCGAAGGCGGTCGGGGAATACCGCGCGGGCAAGCAAGCGGCGCTCCAGTACCTCCTCGGGAAAGCGATGAAAGAAAGCCGCGGGGCGGGGAACCCGGAACTTCTCAAAAAGATCATCGCCGCCAAGCTCGGCTAGCGGTTATCCCCCGCCTCTTCCGCCCCAGCCGAGATACGGCTATACTGCGGGGGATGGACGAGCTCGTCATCGACGACAAGAAATACCTCTCCTCGAAGCGGGCCGCTAAGATAACGGGATACGCGAAGGACTACGTCGGCCAGCTCTGCCGGGAAGGGCGCGTCGCGGCACGCCTCGTCGGGCGCAGCTGGTACGTGCTTGAAAGCGCGATACGGGACCACCGGTTCGGCACCCCGAAGGAAACGCCCGGCGCGAAGAAAGGGAATGCTCCCCGTGCATTCCCGCCCGAGACGTGGGAGACGCCGCGCTACGAGGCCTCGACCGGCGATATTCTCCCTGCGCTTTCCCGCCGCGAGGAGCCGAAAGCGGACATAGTTTTCGAAAAGCGCGGGAGGCCCGAGGAGGTTCCGGATTCCTCGCCGGAAAACCTGCAGGAAGCATGGCGGGAATGGTTTTCCCGAATCGGCGGTGCAAGGGGCGAACAGGCCCCGATACGCGCGGAAGAATCGGAAAAATCTCCGGAAGAGGCGAAGGCTCCGCTCGAAGAATCGGCAGAGGAGGTTGCTGTCCCTATCCGCGCGATCCACGCGGTATACGAGCCGCCGCCGCGGGAATTCCTTCCGCCCTCGCAGGGTTTCGATCTTCCCGGAGCGGTCGAATACCGCTCGCAGCGGCCTCGCAGGGAGGGGAGCACGAGCAAGAGATTTGTGCGGGCGCTACAGGTCATAGGAGTCCTCCTCGCGCTTTTTTCCGCTTTTACCGCTGTCGTTGGAAGCGGTTATTTCGATTCATACATAATCTCGTTAGGAAAATCACAATCTTTCGCTGGAGTTTTCTTCTATAATAAATAGCGTATTCACTACATTTCTCGTCTCGGGTATACGAGCGATACTTTTTATATCCTTTTTAAATTCTCATAATTCTCGCATTTACAAAGGCGCCCTGTGGGGTTTATTCCAGACGGATCGAAGTAATTTGAAATAAAAGCGGAAACCACGGGTATCCTCCCATCATAAGGTAAATAACCCTCCCCTCTTATCAGAAGAAATCCCGTCGTCTCATGCGCGAGATTTATATATACGGAACTCCGAAATCATAAAGTATTATTTAGGTAATTCGGTTATCCGATATGAATGCTCCTCTTCCAAAAGAAATGATCTCGACGAAAGAGGCATCGAAGCTCTCCGGCTATAATTCGGACTACATCGCGCGCCTCGCGCGCTCGGGCGTCCTCAAGGGGAGCCAGTCGTAAGGTGAATAACCTTCATATTCCGCTCGGAACAGATCTCTGCCGCTTTATCCACACGAGATTCATATATGTATGCTGAACTCCGAAATCATAAAGTATTATTTAGGTAATTCGGTTATCCGATATGAATGCTCCTCTTCCAAAAGAAATGATCTCGACGAAAGAGGCATCGAAGCTCTCCGGCTATAATTCGGACTACATCGCGCGCCTCGCGCGCTCGGGCGTCCTCAAGGGGAGCCAGGTCGGCCGCACATGGCTCGTCGATCGGGAGTCGCTCGAGCGATTCCTCAAGGGTCAGGGGGAACGCAAAAAAGTTCGCGCGTCCGCGCTCGCGCACGCGCGCGAAGAGGAATACCGCATCAGCCATACGGCCGCGGTAGTGCGCACTGCGTACCCCGCGCGCGTCCCGCCGGCCGATGAGCGGGAACTTTCTCCGGACATTCCGCCCGCACCGCGGCGCGTTCGCGCGTTCGCTCTCGCCGCCGCGCTTCTCGCCGTCGTTTTCGGCACGGTCGCCGCGCAAGCGGCCCCGCTCCCGGAATTCGCGGGTCGCGCCTCCGCGCTCGCGAGCGGCCTGGCCTCCGGCTTCCAAGCGGCCTTCGGCGGCATCCCCGCGCGCATCGCGGAGCGGCTCGATGCCGCCCGGTCCGCGCCGGCCGCCTCCGGCGCGTCCGCCGCCGCGCGCCTCGCGCTCCTTTCCGCGCCCGCAGAAGGGCGCCTTCCGCTTGCGGGACTTGCAGAAGATTTCCTTCCGCGATCCGCGGCGGCGTTCGATTTTTCCGCGGCGCGTATGAAGCTCGAGGGCGGCGAGCCCTCGCTCTCGGGACGCGCAACTGCAGAAGGCGCTTTTCCGCAAGGGCGACCCGCGGTTCCCCCCGCGCTCGTCTTCCCGCGCGCGGAACCGCCTTTCACTCTCCGCGACGCGCGCGCCGCCGCGTCTTCCGCTCTCGCCTTCGCCACCTCGCCCGCGCGCGCGGGCGCCGCGCTCTTTGGCGCGTATCGCGCGCTCGGCGAGGCCGGCTATGACGGTATCCGCGCGTCGTTCGCCGCGTATCTCTCGCTCTTGAACAGCGCGGGCGCCTCCGCGCTCGCGCATGGCGCGCAGGCGCGCGACGCGCTCTCGCGCTCGCCCGCGCGCGTCGCG
>JAKAJJ010000001.1:0-37142 GCA_021813835.1 bacterium
TCATCACCATAGTAGAGATTAAACCCATTTTACCAAAGATTGCTGAACGCCGCCCGCCGCCTCGCGGACTCGGCGGCAGCGGCGGAAATGCGGTGCGGGACGGCGCGGCAAGGCTGGGGTGCCGCGCCGCCAAAAACTTGACATACGGCCTTGCTTGTGATAAGGTCTCTATCAGAACCTTACGCATATCGCGTGGATAAAGACGATCAAGCAATATCCCCGCTAGCAAGGCCGCAAACCGCCTGAAGTTCAAAGGTTCCCCTTTGGAATGTTAGCGGGGGTATTTTGTTTGTTTCGCCTTTAGCCGCTCTCAGCTAAGGCGCTCTTTGACACTCACGAAAGCAGAAAGGAGGTGTTCAATGGACGAGAACGATGCCGTCAGAGGAATCATCCAAAAGATCGATTCCGACGGCAAGCATGGTCCGTATGCCATCGCGATGGTAGAGAGTTTGGGGTCAGTGACCTTTTCTCTCGAACGCCGCGTATGGAGCGAGGACGACAAACCGGGGCCGGGCGAAATCGTCATCCTATCCAAACTCCGCGAAAAGCGGGCCGGATGGAGAGCGATGCGAGCTCGGTACGTACGGCCGTCCGATAACAGTCGGAACAGCCAAGCTAGCAATCAGCAAAGGAGCACCAAGCGATGAGCAAGAAGCAGACCCGTTCTTCCGCAGCGAAGACGAGCGCGAATTCCAAGGTGACGTACAAGGAGTTCGTGGAGCGTGCGATCAAGAGCCTGCGTGAGCCTCCCTACAAGGGGATTCACGTGGTTTTCTCCAACTTCAACAACGCATTCCGGCAGTATTACGGCGAGGATCCGCGTCCCATCGTCGACCAGATGGTAGCCGAGGGATTTCTCGTTTTGCGCCCCGCGAGGGGCGGCGCCATCATCATGTTGGCGTCGGATGCTGACGAGAAGTCGAAGGTCAAGAACGGCCCCAGCGCCGTGCTCGCCAAGATTCTCACCCAGAATGACTAACTCACAGAGCAAGGAGCAACCAGCAATGAGCACCAAGACCAACGTCGCGGTCGCCGGAAAGCAGGATGTCGTCCTGCTGCCGGTCGCCGACCTCAAGATGAAGTTCGATGTCCGCAAGGCGTTGAATGAGGACCGCGTGCTTCTCTTCATGGAGATGTACGAGTCCGGCAATCATGTCCCGCCGATCGAAGTCGTGCGGGGCACGATGGATATCCATGATGGGCGTCACCGCAAGGCGGCGCTCGACCATCTCAACCGCAGGCACGCTGAGTGCGTGCTGGTGGAGCCGATGGAGTTCGTCGACCAGCTCATGGATGCGTTCGGGAAGAACATGTCCGACTCGCCGTTCCCGCCCACGCGGGCCGACGTCATCTTCGTTATGAAGCAGCTTTTGGATGCGAACGTTCCCAACGCGCACATCCAGAAGCGTTTTGAGGCCTTTTATCGGCCGTCGCACGTGCGCAAGCTCCTCAAGGACGCGCACAGCAACGTCGTGAGGGCAAAGATGGCGAAGGCGAAGAACGCGGTCGCGCATGGCGGTCTGACCGTCAAGGCGGCTGCGGTCGAGCATGGGGTCGAGCCGGAGCGGTTGCAGGAAGAGATCACGGGCGTGAAGAAGCGGCGCAAGGCAACGAGCGTCAGCGACATCAAGACCGAGATTACCAACCGCCATCGCGGCAACTCGCAGAAGACGATCGCGGTGTTCCGCGATCTCCTCGACAAGTTCGAGGACGGCGAAATGTCCGAGAAGAGCGTGCTGGAAGTGCTGTTGCACGTCCAGCGCCTCAGCACGGACGGCGCCAAGCGGGTGAACTCCTGGATCGAGCGCTTCGAGTCCCTCAAGGGCTCGATGAAGGCGAAGTCCTAACACCTCCACCTGGGACGAGCCGAGTAATCGGCTCGTCACAAACTTCCGCGGAGAAGCTATGAGCAACGAGAAACTTTTTCGAGAAGCGCAGAAGCAACTCCGACTCGCTCGCCGCAACGTCGGTAAAGCATGGAAGGAGGTGCAAGAGATGAAGTTGATGCTCGCTCGCGCACAGCGCAAGCAACCGCTCGACATCAAATCCACGTAATCAATCTGTCTTTCGTGAGCGAAATACCCCCAAACCCCATCGGCGTCGCCGATGGGGTTTTTGCTGTTTGGAGAGTTAAGATGGCGGATTTTGGGGACACAAAACCCGCCACGGGGTCCCGACCGAAGCCGGGCGTAGGAGTTTCCCCCTACGGCGATCAAGCAAGTCCCACATGACGGGTTCTCTGTGCTTGATCGCCTATTCGCCATGCCAGCCGCCCTGCGGCTGGTTTAGGCTACTTCATTATTCAGTTGTAAGAAGATGGTAGCATTTTGCTTGAAAATTATCTAGAGCATGTCTGAAAACCCGCGGCACCCAAGCCGAACTGCCGGTTTTTGCGCCGAGGCGCCGAACTGGAGTCCGAACCGTACTGTACGTACAGTGAGGACGAAGCGAGCGCGCCGCAGGCCAAAAAACGACAGTGCAGGCAGGGGGAGGTTTTCAGACATGCTCTAATTGATTGACGACGGCGCGGCACCCCAGCCTTGCCGCGCCGTCCCGCACCGCATTTCCGCCGCTGCCGCCGAGTCCGCGAGGCGGCGGGCGGCGTTCAGCAATCTTTGGTAAAATGGGTTCGTGCGAAGCGGGCTAATACATCACAATGGTGGGGATTGGAGAATAGGGCGGGGAGTTATGGGTTAGTATTGATACGTTCGCACGCTTATCAAATTACCTTTGCACTATGCGCTTTCTTAAAAATCCCCGTGTTCTCTCCGCGACCGCCGGCGCGGCGTTCGCGCTTGCGCTCCTTGCAAGCGCGCCCTTCGTTCAGGCGGCGTCCCTCAGCGCTTCCCAAATAAGCGCTATTACCAATCTCTTGCAGACGTTCGGCGTAGACGCTGCGACCGTCGCGAACGTGCAGTCCGTGCTCGAAGGAAATGCGCCCGCGACGCCTGCGGTTTCTTCGTCGGCGCCGGCGCCCTTGAGCAACGCTTCTTCCGAAGGCGTCGCGCAGGCCACGGCGAATGCGAGCAGCTGCTCCGTGATTTCCGGCAACCTGCAGGTCGGTTCGTCGGGCGAAGACGTGACGCGCCTCCAGCAGTTCCTCTCCCAGGATAAGGCCGTCTACCCGCAGGGCCTCGTCACCGGCTACTTCGGCGAGGATACCCAAGCGGCCGTCCAGCGCTGGCAGACCGATCGCGGCATCGTCGCGACCGGAACTCCTGATTCCACCGGCTACGGCGTTGTCGGCCCGCACACGCGCGGCGATATGAACAGAGAGATGGAGGTGGAATGCGAGGGCGGCGACCACAATGCGACGGCGTCGACGTCTCCCGAGTCGAGCTCGGGCGATGCGAGCGCCTCCTCGACGTCCGACCATTCGGGAACGGGAGATAACTAAACGGGAAAAACAACAGCCGCCGGCCTAGGGGCCGGCGGCTGTTCTCGTTTCAGGAGATGCCGCTATTCCACCGAGACGTCCCGGAAGACGGACGCGGTGATGGTCGAACTGGCGACCGGCCCCCAGACGCGGACCGTATCGCCGTTATTCACCTTGCCGAAATCGAGCGTCGTCCAGTTTCCGGCGAGGACCTTCGCGCCCGACGCGAGCGTCACGGAATATGCCGTGCCGTCCCCGGTCGTGAGCGTGAAGGCCTGCCCCGCCGTATCGAGGTTGGAGAGCGCGCCCTCGACGTTGCGCGGCGTGCCGGCCCGCATCTCCTGCCGTACCGCCTGCACGTTCGTCTTGACCTCCTGATTCAGCGCCCGGCGCGCTGTCCAGTCGCGGACGAGGGTCGCGTCGACGGTCCACGCCGCGTTCTGGTCCACCGTGCCCTCCACGCCGACGAAATCGCCGGTCCGGAAGCTCGTGAGCGCAGCGCCCTGCGGCAGGACCTTCGCGGAGGAGCCGACATTCACCGTCCAGACACCGCCCCAGCCCTTGACCGTCACGGAGCCGGACGAAACCGCGTCCACCATGCCGCGCAAAAGGACACGGCCGTCCCTATTCACGTTAAGCACCATCGGTTGAGTTGCCGCCGCGGTCGGCGCTCCCGTCGTCCGCGCGAACGCGACGCCGGAAGACGCGAGGAGACCGGCGATGCCGAGCACTGCAAGCACGTTCTTTTTTGCCATAACCAAAGAATTAGTTCGTAATCTACTAATATTTAAGAAGAACAATCCTCATTCACAGGGAGCGGATACGAGTATACCCGCTCGCGTACCTCTATATACGTAGGAAACTCGGCCCTGTTTCCCTTCCCATTCTCGCTTCAGAAGGACCGTGCGGTGTGATATAGTCCCCGTACGCGCGGTTAGCTCAGTTGGTAGAGCACTTCCTTGACGTGGATGGGGTCAGGGGTTCGAGTCCCTTACCGCGCACAGAATGAAGTCGCGCAAATTTCCGGCAGGAAATTATGCGTGACCCAGTCGCCGTGTGTGCTATAACAAACCCACCGATGCGACCGAGACGGCATACCACGCTCCCCCGCAAAACGATGCGCCGGCATTCTCCGGCGCCCGGCAAGCCCGCAAGCGGAAAAGTATATATTTACGGCCGCCACGCGCTCGCCGAAGCGCTCCGGAGCGCCCCGCAGGTCGTCCGCAAGGCCTTCATCGCTCCGGAGATGCGCGATACCGAACTGCGCGCGTTCCTCGAGAAAAACGCCGTTCCCACGGCGCCGCTTGCGGGCGGCCGCGGGAAGGAACTGGTCGGGAAAGAGGCGGCGTACCAGGGCGTCATCGCCGCGATAGACCCGTCATCCCTGCTCGTCTCCCTCGACGATTTCCTGAAAGGGCTCGACATGCGGACGAATCCGGCTGTCGCCGTCCTCGGCGAAGTGCAGGACCCGCACAACGTGGGCGCCATCATCCGCTGCGCAGCGGCCTTCGGCCTTTCGGGCGTCTTCATCCCCGAACACCGCCAAGCGCCCGTGACGGGAGCCGTCGTGAAGGCCTCGGCGGGAATGGCGTTCCGCATCCCGCTCGTCACCATCGGCAACGTGAACCACGCTCTCCGCGTATTGAAAGAAAAGGGATTTTGGATTTACGGACTCGCGATGGGCGGCGCGGTAACGCTCGGCGCGGAGACATTCGGCGCCCCCGCCGCCTTCGTGGTCGGCAACGAAGCGGCGGGCATCCGCGAGAAAACGCTCGAGGCGTGCGACGTGACGCTCGCGATCCCGATGCATGCGCGGACGGAATCCCTGAACGCCGCCGCCTCCGCCGCGGTCGTGTTCTACGAGTGGTCGCGCAAGCACCCGGAGGCGCTTTAATCCGGCACTACTTACGCGGTACTATCCCCCTATGCCCCACAAGCACACGGTTATCCTCTACCACGCCGATTGTCCGGACGGCTTCGGCGGCGCGTACGCCGCGTGGAAGAAATTCGGTCCTGACGCCGAGTACGTACCCGCCGACCATCACGCGCTCCCCGAGATCGAATGGCAGGGGAAAGATGTCTACTTGGTGGATATGTGCTACCCGCTCCCGCGCATGGAAGAACTGCTCGCCCGCGCGCGCTCGGTGACCGTGCTTGACCATCACTTGGGCGTACGGGACGTCGTCGAGCGCATTCCCGCGCACGTGTTCGACGAGAAGAGATCCGGCTCGGTTATCGCCTGGGAGTATTTCCATCCGCACACGCCCATTCCGGTCCTGCTCTCCTACGTGCAGGACGGCGATTTGTATACGTTCGCGCTCCCTCACGCGCGCGCCTTTCTCGCTTACTGCTACGTCCAGCCGTTCACCTTCGAAGCGTGGGAGACGCTCGTCGCGCGTATGGAAGACGCGGGAGAACGGGAGAAAATACGCGCGCGCGGCGAGGCCTATGTCGAGTACGACCAGGTGCTCAAGCGCCAGATCGCGGACAAGGCGTGGCTGGTATCTTTCGAAAGCCGCGAGGTGCTCGCCGTCGACGCGCCGCGCTTTTTCGCGTCGGACGTCGGACACCTCCTTTCCGAACGCAAACCGCCGCTCGGGATCGTTATCCGGATAAAGCGCGACGGCGTGCGCGTGTCGCTGCGCGGCGACGGTTCCGTCGACGTTTCGGCGATCGCGCGAAAATACGGGGGGAACGGGCATCCGAACGCGGCGGCATTCGTCGTTCCTCTCGGCGCTCCGCTTCCTTTCATCGCCGTCCACCATCATGAAGATCCTCGCGATTGAGACGAGTTGCGATGAAACCGCCATCGCCATCGTTGACGCTGAAGGTGACGAAAAATCCGCGCGGTTCCGCGTGCTCGGCGACGCCCTCCTCTCGCAGGTAGAAATCCACAAGGCATACGGCGGCGTCTTCCCCGCCCTCGCCAAGCGCGAACACGCCAAAAACATCGTTCCCCTCCTCGAGGCGGCGCTCGAAGAGGCGGAACTCCTGCGCGAAGACGCGCAGGCGCTCTCCGGGAAGACGCGCGCGGCCGTCGTCGCGCTCCTTGCACGCGAGCCGGGACTCGAGGAGCAGTTCCTCGAATTCGTCGGGGAGTGCGAGCCGCCCGCCATCGACGCGATAGCGGTCACGGAGGGCCCCGGCCTTGAACCGGCGCTCTGGGTCGGCATCAATTTCGCCAAGGCGCTCGGCCTCGCGTGGAATAAGCCCCTCGTCGCGGTCGACCATATGGAAGGGCATATTTTCGCGGCGCTCGCGCGCGAGGCCCCTGCAGAAGGGCACCTTCTGCAGGAGGAAGGTGCCCTTCTGCAGATCGGGGATGCGGAGATGCCGGTGCTCGCGCTCCTCGTCTCGGGCGGCCACACGGAACTCGTCCTGATGAAGGAGTGGCTCCGCTACGAGCTCGTGGGACGGACGCGCGACGACGCCGTCGGCGAGGCCTTCGACAAGGTCGCGCGCATGCTCGGCCTTCCCTATCCGGGCGGCCCCGAGATTTCCAAACTCGCCGAAGCGGCGCGGGCCGCGGGCCAAGCCAGCCCGTTCACGCTCCCGCGGCCGATGCTTGATTCACCGTCCTGCGACTTCTCGTTCGCCGGCCTCAAGACCGCCGTCCTCTACCTCCTCAAGGAGCGGACGGGAGTGGGCGGAGCGGAGAAAAGGCATATCGCGCACGAGTTCGAGAACGCCGTCGCGGACGTCCTGTGGAAGAAGACCGCGCGCGCTCTCGCGGAGACCGGCGCGCGGACGCTCGTCATCGGCGGCGGCGTCTCGGCTAACGCCCACCTCCGCCGCGTTTTTACGGAAAAAATGAAGGAAGAATACCCGGACGCGGCGCTGCACATCCCCGCTCCCGCCCTCACGACCGACAACGCCGTGATGATCGCGCTCGCCGGCTACTACCGCGCGCTCCGCAAGGACTACGCGCGCGACATCATCGCGCGCGGCAACCGCGCGCTCGCGGAAAGGCGCTGATTTGCTATATTTTGAGGCAATGCCGGAGAAATTCCTGAAGCCCTACGATCCCGCCGCGACCGAGGGACGCCTCTACGGAGAGTGGGAGAAGAGCGGCCTCTTCAATCCCGACGAGTGCGTCCGGCGCGGCGCGGCGCGCGCGGACGCGCCGGCGTACTCCATCGTGCTTCCCCCGCCCAACGTCACCGGCCGGCTCCATATGGGCCACGCGCTTATGCTCGCCATCGAGGACATCTTCGTCCGCTACAAACGGATGCGCGGTTTCCGCACGCTCTGGGTGCCCGGCACCGATCACGCCGCCATCGCCACGCAGGCGGTCGTCGAGAAACAGATAAAAAAAGACGAGGATAAAAGCCGCCACGACCTCGGACGCGAGGAGTTTGTGAGGCGCGTCGAGGCGTTCGCGGAAGAAAGCCACGGCACCATCGTGAGCCAGCTGAAAACGATGGGCGCCTCGCTCGACTGGAGCCGCGAAGCGTTCACGCTCGACGATGCGCGCAGCCGCGCGGTGCGCACCGTCTTCAAGCGGATGTACGACGCCGGACTCGTCTACCGCGGCCACCGCATCGTCAACTGGGACCCGAAAGGCCAGACGACCATTTCCGACGACGAAGTCGTCTACGAGGAGCGGCCGGCGAAGCTCTATACCTTCCGCTATGCCAACGACTTCCCCATCAGCGTCGCGACGACCCGCCCCGAGACGAAGGTCGGCGACGTCGCGGTCGCGGTGCACCCGGACGACGCGCGCTACCGGGACTTCGTCGGAAAGGAATACGACGCCGTCTTTTGCGACGTTCCGATCCGCCTGAAAATCGTCGCGGACGCGGCAGTCGATCCCTCCTTCGGCACGGGCGCCGTCGGCGTCACTCCGGCGCACAGTCAGACCGACTGGGACATCGCCGACCGGCACGGGCTTTCACATCAAAATATAGTCATCAGCGAATACGCGAAGATGACCGTTCCCGGGCGCCTCAACGGAATGAAAACGGCCGCGGCCCGGGGCGCGGTCGTGGAATGGCTGAAGCGGGAAGGGCTTCTCGAGAAAGAGGAGGACATCCGCCAGAACGTCGCCACGGCGGAGCGCACGGGCGGAATTATCGAACCCCTCCCGAAGCTCCAGTGGTTCGTGGACGTGAACAGGGAGGTTCCGGGACGCGGGGCGTCGCTCAAGGAACTGATGCTCGAACCGGTCCGTTCGAAGAAAATAGCCATCATCCCCGACCACTTCGAGAAAACGTACGTCCACTGGATAGAAAACCTGCGCGACTGGTGCGTGAGCCGTCAGATCTGGTACGGCCACCGCATCCCCGTCTGGTACAGGGGCGAGGAGATACAGGTCGGCGTCGAACCGAAGGAGGTGGGCTGGACGCAGGACGAAGATACGCTCGACACGTGGTTCTCTTCCGGCCTTTGGACCTTCTCCACGCTCGGCTGGCCGGACGATGCGGGCGATCTGAAGACGTATCACCCCACCGACCTTCTCGAGACCGGCTACGATATCCTTTTTTTCTGGGTCGCGCGGATGATACTGATGACCGAATTCGCGCTCGGCACGATCCCTTTCAGGACGGTGTACCTCCACGGCCTCGTCCGCGACGCGCAGGGGCGCAAGATGAGCAAGTCGCTCGGCAACAATCTCGACCCTGTCGACATCGCGGCGAAATTCGGCGCGGACGCCGCGCGGATGGCGCTCGTCGTCGGCAATACGCCCGGTACCGACACGCGCATCAGCGAGGACAAGGTGAAGGGCTACAAGCACTTCGCGAACAAGCTCTGGAACATCGCGCGGTTCATCCTCGAGAACGCGGACGATGCGGATGCCGCCGTGCCGCTGTCGGAAGCCGACGTCGCGCACCGCGCCGCCCTCGATGCGCTCACGCGCGAGGTGACGGCCGACATCGACGGCTACCGCGTTTACCTCGCCGCCGAGAAGCTGTACCACTACGCGTGGCATGAGCTCGCGGACAACATCATCGAAGAATCGAAGCCGGTCCTCCAGGGAGCGGATGCGGCCGCCAAAGCGTCGCGGCGGGCGCTGCTCGCCCGCCTCTTCGACCGGACGCTCCGGCTCCTCCACCCGTTTATGCCCTTCGTGACCGAGGAGATCTGGCAGTCCCTCCCTGCGAAGGATGCGGATTATCTTATGGTTGCGCGGTGGCCGGTGGTAGAATGAAAGGGTGACCCTGACGACGCTCGGCTACGCATTCCTCGGCGGACTGCTCCCTTCCCTCATCTGGCTCTACTTCCTCCTCAAGGAGGACGCGCGCTGTCCCGAACCGCGCGCCCTCATCGCGTTCGCGTTCGTCGCCGGTATGGCGGCGGTGCCGCTCGCTCTCCCCCTCGAACAGTATTCGAAAACGCACCTTTCCGGGGATGTGTCCGTCCTCGCCGCCTGGGCGCTCATCGAGGAAACGCTCAAGTACGCGATGGCCGCCGCTTTCATCCTCTGGCGCCGCGCGGTCGACGAAGCGCCCGATTACGTCGTGTATATGCTCACCGTGGCGCTCGGCTTCGCCTCGGCGGAAAATATGCTCTTCCTCTTCGCTCCCATCGCGAGCGGGAATTTCGCGACCGGCATCTTCACCGGCGATCTGCGTTTCCTCGGCTCGACCCTGCTCCACGTCGTCGCCTCGGCCGCCATCGGCTTCGCGCTCGCGTTCTCGGCGAAGATGCGCCCGCTCGCGCGCAGCGCGGCGGCGGCGTTCGGACTTATCCTCGCCGTCGTATTGCATACGGCCTTCAATCTGCTTATCATCAAGCAAGGCGCCTCGACCGCGCTCACCGCGTTCTTCCTCGTCTGGCTCGTCGTCGTCATTTTCTTCGCGGCGTTCGAAGTTCTCAAATACTTCCGCTACCGTAACCTCCCCACTAATACCTGCTGACTATGGCTTTAAAACTCTCGTTTCTCAGCCGACTGTCCGGCTCCTCGGCAGAGGACGCGCTCGATTCGTTCGACGATGATCTCGCGATAGCCCCGCCGCGCGGCGGGGAGCCGCGCGGGAAGCGCGGCGAGGCGGCGCGTCCCGCGCCGCTCGACGACGACCAGTCCTCGGGCGAAGGCCAGCTCCCCGTCGACGTCCATCAGACCGCGAACGAGATCGTCATCCGCGCCTTCGTCGCCGGCGTGCGTCCCGACGAGCTCACGATTTCCATAAGCCGCGACATGGTCGAGATCGAGGGTTCGCGCATGGAGCGCGAGCAGGTCTCGGGCCCCGATTATTTCACCCGCGAGCTCTTTTGGGGCTCGTTCACGCGCACCATCCTCCTGCCCCAGGAAGTCGACGTGGATGCCGCGACAGCGACCGCCAAAGACGGCCTCCTCACGCTCGTCCTCCCGAAGCTCGACAAGGCGCGCCAGACGCGCCTGCGCGTGAAGGCGGGCTGATTTTCATTTCAGCGTCACGGTTTCCTCCGCGGGCGGCAGGGCGACCGGCTCGACCGTAAACGGCAGGCGCGCGATGAGGCGCCCGTCGATGGTCTCGACATCGACCCGCCACGCTCCCGGCGCGCTGGCGAGCGCGGCCGAGTAGCCGCGGTAGCCGCCGTCGCGGCCGCCGACGATCGGGTAGGAGATGGCCGCTTTCGTGACCCACTGCTTGAGGGACGGGTCGTACCACTCCCAGCGGTGGACGATGGTCGTCTCGAGCGCGGTGGGGGCGAAGACGGCGCTGTAGGCGTAGAGCGACTCGCCGGAAACGACGTGGAGCGTCGGGGAGAAGCCGAGGTAGCGCACCGTCCAGGGCTCGATCTCGCTCGTCGCGAGGTAGGCGCCCGGGACGCGCCAGACGGCGTGGTAGACGCCCGCGGCTTCGGCCGAGAGCGGCAGGGGCGGCAAGATGTTCAGGAAATAAAAAACGTTCACGAGGACGAAGACCGCGGCGGCGCCGGCACGGATGCGCCACACGTCCTCGCGGAAGCGCGCGCGGCCGAGGATGCGCAGGAGAACCGTGAAAAGCGCGAAAAGCGCGATGGCGACGGCGCCGCTCTCGAGGAAAGTCAGGGTGCCGAGGGTGCCGGTATAGATCGGAACGGCGAAGATCGCGTAGGAGTAGAGCGCAAAAAAGAAAAGCACGGAGGTGAAGACGAGCCGGTCGTGGTAGCGGTGGAACACTTCGTTGCCGACGAGGAACGCCGCGATGACGAGCAGGAAGGGCCATGACGCCGAGAGGACCGCCGAGCGGCCGTAGAAGACGAAGAAGCCGCTCCAAAAACCGCCGAGCGCGAATTGCGTCGCGAGGGGAAGCACGGGCCGCCAGCGCGGGCGCGGGAAGCCGCGCGCCGCGCGTTCCTCGAACCAGTGCAGGAGCGCAATGGCGAGGAAGCAGACGGCGGTATAGGCGGCGAAGACCGCCTGCGTCTGCCAGAGGTCGACGCGCTTGAAGAGGAGATTGTCGGCGGCGAAACCGGCGAGCATGGCGGCGGCCGAAAGGTGCCGTTCGTACCGCTGCATCCATGCGAAGAGCGCGCGAAACATACGGTGCTTGGAGTCGGGCTCGAACCGACGACCCCTTCCTCTTCAGGGAAGTGCTCTACCAACTGAGCTATCCAAGCGAAGGAAGACACGCGCGGCGCGTCTATGCCGCCCGTGCCCAAGCCATGGGCGGGCGCTACTGCCCCGCTTTGTACGAGTTTATCAGCTTTTGCAGATCCGCGGTAGTCGGGAGCCCGAAAAGCCCCGCCGGCGCGCTCGCGCCGCTCGCGGAGAACTTTGCGGCGAGCGGCGCGAGATACGCCTGGTAGAAATAGTACGACAGGGCGAGCACGACGACCCAGACAATGACTTTCCAGAACGAGCTGATGAGCTGGTGGCGCCGGATGGAGCGCAGGATGCGGTGATTGTCTTTCGCGAGCGCATGCGTCTCTTCGACGAGCCGCTTGAGTTCGGGATCCATAACCGCTCCATTGTACCATCGCGATGGGGTGCCGAAAACGGTGATGCCGAACGCACTGCTCGAAGAGTGACGAAAGGGGTGCCCCTACCATGAGTCGAACATGGATCGCCGCGTTAGGAGTGCGGTGCACTATCCATTGTGCTATAGGGGCGCTCGACCGGACGATAGCACGAAACCCGCGCCGGCTCCGGCCGGCGCGGGCCGCAGAAGGTATCCTACACCGCGACGCCGAGGGTGGATGCGATGCGCTCTTTGTCGAATCCGATGATCATTTCGTCGCCGATGAAGATGACCGGGACGCCCATTTGCCCGGACTTCTGGATCATTTCCTGGCGCTTCGCGAGATCGTGCGCGACGTCATAGTCGGTGTAGCCGATGCCTTTTTCCTTCAGGAATTCCTTGGTCATCTGGCAGAAATGGCAGGTCGGCGTGCTGTAAATGGTGACGGTTTTATTCATACGCGTTTCGTTATGGGAAAAGTATAGCACAGCCGGTTATCCCCACCCTAGGGCCGCCGCAGGATGACCCTGCTCGCGAGGAGCGCGCCGTCCGCCCCCCGCGTGCCGGACACGATCGCTTCGGCGCCCGCCGCAAGCGCGCTCATCGGGACCGCCTGCCCCATTTTCGTAATGACCGTATCCGCCGCGACGTCGATCGTGAGCGCTCTCCGCGCGGGCTTCCCCGGATGGCTTTTCGGGACGAGCGTGAACGCCCCCGGCGCGACGGCGGCGATCGTGCCGCCTATGACGCCGCCCGGACGCCACGCGCGCTCGCGCGGCCCGTCGATGACCGCGCGCGCGGCGATGGCATCCCCCGAGAGCGGGCCGATGACGGCGATCGGATCGCCGACGGCGACTGCCGCGAGCGTCGCCGCGCTTCCCGCCTTGATTATTTTCGCGTCCTGCGTATCGACGGTGTACGTGGAGCCGTTCTTCGCCGACAGGGTGATGGACGAGCCGTCGACGGCCGCGACGGTGCCGATGCGCCCCTCCCCGGGCCGGCCGCGGAATCCCGAGGGCGCGTTCGCGGAGCGGACGCCGGCGGCGGCAAAGACGTACGACGGGAGAATCCCCGCCGCCGCGAGCGCAACGCTCGCGGCGCCGATGACGATGATTCGTTGTGCGGATGAGGCCATACGTCGCGTACTAAGCGGATAAGGGCGAGACATCCGTTACTACGCGCCTGGAGCCGCTTTGTTCCGTGCCCCGGCAGGGATTTGTCGTGGGGCACCTCGGTCAAGACCTTCGCCGCCGACCTTTAAGCTTTGCGAGCGTTCGGTATATGTCCGTGAGGAATCCCTTTTTGCCCATCCACGTTGGCGGCCGATTCGCCGGGAAGCCGATCCACCACGTATCGTGACCGCGATCACCGCCGTGTTGGTGCTTCAGCATTTTGAACGGAATCTTCTTTTTCTCGAAAATCCACGCTTTTGCGTCGAATGGCGAGACGCCAAGGCAGATGAGGAAACGATAGTTCTGGTCGCGAATCTGCTGGAACACGTATTGCCCGCTCTCCCACTCGGTCGAGAATTTTATCTCGACGCGCGCTCCTTCGATAACCCGATCGGCATCGCTGTCGGGCGACCGCACCACGTCGAGTCCGCGCGCTGCGCACCACCCAGCGATAAGCTGCTCGCCGATTTCCCCGCGCTGTCTCGACGGGCGACGCAATATCCACTCGAACGGGCTGTGTTGCCAGCGTATCGAGCCATTCTTTTCGTATTCTGATTACTTTCGAGGGTGGCGAAGGGTCAGACGTGGGGAACCATGACAGCTATGTGATTTTTGATCCTGAAAGGGCGAAAATAATTAGAGAGCAGGAGGTAAACGTCCCGGTCGTTTAAACTAGCACTGGATGGTGCCTCGGCTCGGTCTCGAACTTTGTCACGAGAGGCAATTCAAGGGCCTTCGGATGAATTTTAGGACAGCAGACTGGGGTATCTCGGTCACCAATTTGTTTTTCCTAAATCAAGTACGGGCTTCCCAACTATCGCACTTTCGGACACCATATAGGTTGACGTTGAGGTTGGATTATCTTTGGTCAGGTAAATGTCGCCCTGCGGTACAGTTATCCCATTGACCACATTGCCAGATACTCCAGCAACACGAGCGATGACATAGTATGCCCCTTGCGCGTCTTGCACTGTTGCAATAACAACATTCCCTACCGAAACGGACTTATCGACTTTTTCAATCACGATGTACTCCCCAGAAGGATACGCGGGCGCCATGCTGTCGCCGTCAACCAAAAATGGGGCGAACAAGAATCCCCGCAGGAGTACAACTACGATAACTAAAAGGAGGAAAGCGGCAATATTGCCAATAAAAAGGACGAGAACTGACTTCCAGAAGTTTGTTTGGAGGTATTTTCTATACAGTACAGCCCCGACAATATAGGAACCGAGAACGGCGAATAACTTAAATATAACGGCGTTGAGTAAGAATCCGATTCCTGAAATCACTAACGGAGCGACCGACGCTAAAGCCATGATCCAGACAACGCGCGGGAATGTGCTCGCAGTAATGTGAAAGAGTTTGTTGATGAGATGTTGCAATTCGGCGACCGCCAAGAACACCAGGATTGCAACGGCGATAATCGAGAGTATGAGTATGAGAATGAGACCCATATAGTCAGTATACCTTGCCACTTAAGAAGGGATTTCAACAACGCATCAGTCTCTTGCATTAGCACTAGTTGGTGCCCCACCCTAGTCGTGAACTTCGTGGGACAAGGCGTGGGAATCACGCTTCTCTTCCTTGGTTGTCCCCTCGCGTATAGAGTATGCTGCATGGATACTCCCCATATGAAAATTGATCCGGAAAGCTATCGCGAGTTTTTCGCCGGGCGCACGTTGGTGTTGGGCACGAAACACAAAAAAGAGGACGTGATCGCTCCCATCCTCGAGAGAGAGTTGGGCGTGCGTGTCGTCGTTCCGGATAATTTTGACACGGACCAATTCGGCACCTTCACCCGCGAGATCGCTCGAACCGGAAACCAGCTTGAGGCGGCGCGCCGCAAGGCTGCGGCAGCCATGGAGCTTCTTGGGGCGGATTTGTCTCTTGCGAGCGAAGGCAGTTTTGGGCCGCACCCGGACATCCCATTCATACCATCCAATTTAGAACTCGTGCTCCTCGTGGACCGCAAGCACGGGTTTGAAATCCGCGGTCACCATCGGAGCGAGGAGGCAAATGCCGCTTCCGCTTCTGTTTCAAGCGTTGCGGAAGCAAGACAATTTGCCGAGAAAATAGGGTTTCCCGGGCAGGGGTTGGTGGTGAGGAGGGACGAGCACCGCAATCAGGATATTTTCAAGGATATTTCCTCATATGAAGAACTCGAGGAAAAGGTTTCATATCTATTGAGTAAATTCCTCGTTCATAAGGTGTATCTAGAAACGGACTTGCGTGCGCACGCCAATCCCCTGCGTATGAAAAACATAGGACTGGCCGCGGAAGATTTGATAAAAAATATAAAGAGCACGTGTCCGGAGTGCGCCACGCCCGGATTCGTGATTGTCGATACCGTGCGCGGACTGCCGTGCCAGTTGTGCGGCCAAGAGACTGACTTGGCGCTGGCGGTTATCCGTGAATGTCAAAAATGCGGATCGAGACGCCGAGACCCGCACCCGGAAGCAAAAACGTCTGCTGATCCGGTGATGTGCGGCTATTGCAATCCGTAATAAAAAGCGCACATGCGACGCAGGCGATGTTGGGGGTGAGGAGTACTCACGCGGGTTGGCAACAAGACCTCCTGTCGCTCTGGAGAGGTATCTGAAATGTTGCTTAAGATATTCTAGTCGCTTGCATTAGCACTACGTGGTGCGGGTAGGGAGAATCGAACTCCCGACTACTGCTTGGGAAGCAGTCGTTTTGCCACTAAACCATACCCGCCTAGAACCAGCCGAGAAGCCGCTGCCACCAGGACGGCGGCGCGGGCGGCGTCGTGGTCGCCGGCGGCACCACTACGATAACCTCTTCTCCGGGGCGCGCAACGCCGAAGGCGGTCCGGATGGCCGCTTCCTGCCCGCGCTCGGTTTGAAGCGCGTCCAGGTTCGCCTGGAGCGTGTTCCGGCGCGATTCGAGCGCCCGGTACTGCGCCTGCGCGTCGTGGGCCTGCGAAATCGCCACCTGCGCCTTTCCGACGAGCCCCGCGATGATCGACACGAGCCAGAGCGCGACAAGGACGAGGACGCCGAGGAGAATGCCCTGCCGGAGCTGCTTCGCGCGCATACGGAAAGTATACCGCGCGGCCGGGCGCGGGGCGGCAGCTCGGGAGCGGGCCGGTTTTCAACGGAAAAATACGGCGTACCGGGAAAGAGCGCCGCCGACCTGTCCGCTCACCGGTCGCTCTCCTGCACCATTTTCATAAAGACCTCCTCGGGAATATCCACCTTCCCGCGCGCGAGCAGCTTCTTCTTTCCCCGCTTCTGCTTCTCGAGGAGTTTTTTCTTGCGCGAGACGTCGCCGCCGTAGAGGTAGCCGGTCACGTCCTTGCGCATCGCCGAGAGGGTCCGCGACGCGATGATGCGTCCCAGGGCGCGCGCCTGGATCTTGGTCACGAAAAGCTGCTTGGGCAGGATGGCGTGGAGCTTGTCCACCATCTTTTCTGCTTCTTCCTGCACGCGCCGGCGGGCGACGATGCGCGCGAAGGCCGGCACGGCTTCCTCCGCGACGAGCACATCGAGGCGCACGACGTCCGCCGGCCGCTCGTCGAGGAATTCGTACGCGAGCGACGCATACCCCGAGGAAATGTTCTTCAGCCGATCGAAGAAGCCGCGCATCAGTTCCCGGAGCGGCATCTCCGCCGTGAGTTCTATGCGGCCGTCCGGAAACGTTTCGGTCGCTTTCGTGTCGGCCTCGTGCTCGTAGAGGAGCTGGACGAGCGCGCTCATCGCCTCGGGCGGCGCGATGACGATGACTTTCACCCACGGCTCGCGGATTTCCGCGATGTCGCCGTGTTCCGGGAATTTCGCGGGCGTGTACACGACCTCGCGCGCCCCGCTCGTGCGCGCCACCGCGTAGGAAATGGTCGGGATGGTGACGATGAGCGCGAGGCCGAATTCGCGCCGCAGGCGCTCGGTAACGATCTCGAGATGCAGGAGGCCGAGGAATCCGCAGCGGAAGCCCCGCCCGAGCACGCCCGAGGACTCCTCTTCGAAGGAAAGGGACGAATCGGAAAGCCGCAGGCGCACGAGCGACTGCCGCAGCAAGGGCAGATCGTCCTGGCTCTCCGGATACACCGACGCCCAGACGACCGGCCGCGGGCGCGCGAACCCGGGGAGCGGCGGGAGCGCCCCCTTCGTGGGGCCGACGGTATCGCCGACGGCGACGACGCCCGCCTCCTTCACGCCCGTCACGACGTAGCCGATGTCTCCGGAGGAAAGGGAGTCGGAGGGCGTTTCTTCCGGCGTGAAGATGCCGGTCTCAAGCGCGACGAATTCCTGTCCCGCCGCGCGGAACCGGAGCGTCTGGCCCTTCCGGAAGGTGCCGTCGAACACGCGCAGGTATACCGCGATGCCGCGGTGGGCGGAATACGAGAAGTCGAAGATCAGCCCCCGCGGCTCGTCGCCCCTGCTCGCCGCGGGAGGAGGGACGCGCGAGACGATGGCGTCGAGGAGCGCGTCCACGCCCGCGCCGGTCTTCCCCGAGACGGCGAGCACCTCCGCGCTCGGCACGCCCGTAAGCTTGGCGAGTTCCGCCGTGACGTCGTCGACGCGCGCGGATGGCGCGTCGATCTTCGACACGACGGGGATGATGGCGCAGTTCTGGGCCTTCGCGGCCGCGAATGTCGTCAGGGTCTGCGCCTGGATCCCCTGCGTCGAGTCGACGAGGAGGAGGACGCCCTCGACCGCCGAGAGAGCGCGCGACACTTCGTAGGAGAAATCGATGTGGCCGGGCGTGTCGATGAGGTTCAGCACGTAGGCGCCGTAGCGCATCTGGACGGGCTGCATCTTGATGGTGATTCCCCGCTCCCGCTCGAGGTCCATGCGGTCGAGCACCTGGGCGCGCATCTTGCGCGCCGGGATGGTTCCCGTGCGCTCGAGCAGGCGGTCGGCCAAGGTCGACTTTCCATGGTCGACGTGGGCAATGATGGAAAAATTGCGGATGGGGTCCGGGATCACGGCTGTGCCGGCTCTTCGGCGGACGGCGGGAGGACGGCGGCGGGGCTCTCGTCCGCGCGGACGAGCCGGCCGAGCGCGCCGACGATGACGCGGAATTCCTCGTTCCCCATAAGGAGGAGCGCGAGCGCTGAAGCGGCAAGGCCCACGATACCAGCGATGAGACCCTGCGTGAAGACGGCCGCCAAAGTCGTGAGGGGCGCGATGCCGCCGAGAAACGCGAGCGTCGCGTAGGCCGCGCCGCCGCCGGCAAGCGCGGCGGCGGCGCCGTCGACAAGCGGCCGGGCGAGCGTCCGCGCGAGGTCCGGCGCGGCGCTCCGCAGCGCCACAAGCGACAGGAGCGCGAGGAAAAGCTGGCCGAGCGTGGCCGCGAGCGCGAGGAGGAGGATCGCGATGCCGGGAACGTCGCCGACGCGCAAGAGCGAGGCGAGGGCGGAAGGCATACCGGAAACGGGCAGCGCGAGGAAGATGACGGCGAGGAACACGGTGAGCGCGCCGCCGGCAATTTGGTACAGGAGCGGCCGCCACGACTGGCGCACGGCATACAGGGCGCGGGAAAAGAGCAGGACGAGCCCCTGCGCGACGAGCCCGGCGGCGAGGAGGGCGAGGAGGGCCGCGGTGAGGCGCGTCGCATTCCAATCGAACGCGCCCGAGCCGAGGATGACGCGCACGAGGTGCGCGCGCAGGACGACGATGAGGCCGAGCGCGACGACCGACCAGAGGATGACGTGCCGCGCGCTCGCGGAGAGGATGCGGGTGAATTCCCCGCGCTTCTCCGGCGCCGACGCTTCGGAGAGCGCGGGGAACGCCGCCACGGCATAGGAAGAGCCGATGAGGGCGAGCGGGACCGCCTCGAGATTCCCCGCGAGGGTGAAGACGGACACCGCGCCCGTGCCGACCCGCGACGCGAGCGCCGTGAGGACGAGCGCCGTGACGGAACCCATCCCGAGCGCCAAGGAGCGCGGCACGGAATCGCGGACGACCGGCACCATAATGGCGCGCGTCGGCAGCGCGAAGCGCGGCACGACGCGCGCGGCGGCGACGACCGGAATGTTCACGGCGAGGTAGGCGGCCGCGCCGACGACGACGCCGATGCCGATGCCGATGAGGCCGAAGGCGGGATAGAGGAACACGGTGCCGCCGATGATGCCGAGGTTATAGAGTACCGGCGAAAGCGCGAAAAGGACGAAGCGGCGGTGCACCTGCGTCACGCTCGCAAGCACGCCCGAAAGCCCGAGCAGGATGGGTTGCAGGAGGAGGAGACGCGCGAGAAGGACGAACTCCGCCTGATGCGGCGAGGCGACGAAATCCGGATAGAGGAACGCGAGGAACTGCGGCATAAAAAGCGCGAGCGTCGCGCAGATCGCGCCGCCGACGCCCGCGAGGAACGTCGCCGACTCGGAAAGGAGCCGCTCTGTCCCTTCCCTGCCGAGCCCCGTGATGCGCGGGATGAGCACGTAGGCGCTGACGAGCGACGAAACGAGCGCGAACACGAGGTCCGGAACGCGGAAGGCCGCATAGTAGAGGTCGAGTACCGGCCCGGCGCCGAACGAGTGCGCGAATGTCCTGTCGCGCAGGAGCGCGAGAATTTGCGAGGCGAGCGTGAGCGCCGCGAGCAAATACGCGGCCTGATGCAGGCCGCGTACCGGTGCCGCGATGCGCTCGAGGATCCTCCTCACCATCGTCCTATACTACCTCACTGTACCGGGGCCGTGGATGCGGAGAGGAGGTTCCTCGGGAACGGGTCTTTGCCCGCTCCAAGCGCCGAAAGCTGCGGGGCGACCGCCTTGGCGTTGTCGCTCGAGAGCGCGGCGATGGCTTGCATCTGCGCGAGCGCGTTTTTCATGTCGCCCTGCTTCGCGTACACCGCCGCGAGGAAGTAGCGCGCGTTCGCGAACTGCGGATTCGCCGCGACCGCTCCCGCGAGCGCCTGTTCGGCGCCCGGAAGGTCGTTCGACGCCGCGCGCAAGACGCCGACCTGGAAGAGGATGTTCGGGTCGTTCGGCGTGAAGTAGGCGGCGGCTTCCGCGGAGGCGAGCGCGTCCTTCACGTTGCCGTCCTGCACCTCGAGCTGGGAGAGGAGGAAGATGGCGGCGGTGTAATCCTGCTTGAGCGCGACGGCGGCCTTGAGGTCCGCTTCGGCGGCTTTCGTGTCTTTGTTCGCGATATCGAGCTGGGCGAGGATATAGGGGATTTGGGGATTGGTCGGGTTCAGCGCTTGCGCCTTGCCGTAGGCGGTCTTCGCGCTGTCGTAGGCGCCGGACACCTTGAGCGGCACCGCCTGCGCGTAGAGGTTCCCGAGCGCGAGCCAGTTCTGGTAGTCGTCGGGCGCGAGGCGCGTCGCGGTCAAAGCCGCGTTGATGCCGGTCGAAAGCGCCGCCTGGAAGGCCTGCTGGGCGGCGGCGGCGCTCATCGTCGAGGATGCCGCGATCTGGCTCAAGCGCGCGCTCGCGACGGCGGCCTGAGTCTGGTAGGCGGATGCGGACGGCGCGAATGCGAGGGAACCCTGCACCGCGCTGTCGGCCGCGTCGAGATTCCCGGCCGAAAACGCCGCATCGGCGCGCGCGAGCTCGGTCGCGGCGACGTACCGCTCGACGAGCGTGTAGGCGGCGGCGACGGACGCGAGGAGAAGGAGCGTGAGCGAGAACACGATGACGAAGCCGAGGCGCGGGCTGCGCGCAAAGAGGATGCCCCACTGCCCGCCGCGCGCGGCGTAGCGCATCGTGGACGCGAAGAGTCCGGCGAAGACGAAGAGGAGCGCGAGGATGACCGTGCCCGGCAGATCGAACACGGCAGCCGCGGCGAGATACGCCGTCGCGACGAACGCGAGTATCGCGACGTAGCGGACGAACGCGTCCTCGGGCGCGCGCAGGATGAGCATGCGCAAGCCGAGCACCGCAAAGAGCGCGAGGAACGCGATCCACGCGACGGCGCCGACGAGGCCGGTCGTCGCGAACGACGTCGGGATGAAGCCGATGCCGGAGGTGAAGTCGATATTCCAGAAGACGGTCGTATTGAGCGACGGATCGCGGTGCTTGAGCCACGCGGCGCCGAAGGTGCCCGGGCCCGAGCCGAGGACGGGCGACGAGGCGTAGACGTCGCGCACGATCGACAGCGTCGACTGCCATGAGGGACGGACGTTGAGGACGTTCACGTGGAACGCGCTCGCGAGCGCGCCGCCGAGCGTCCCGCCGATGAAGAAAAAGATCGAGACCGCGAGAACGACGAGCGGCGCGATAAGCGAGCGGGTGCCGGTGTCCGCGCCGCTCGGCATCTCGCTCACGACGACCGCGTCGTCGAGGTCGGCGTCCGCGGACGACGCGCGGCGGCGCATCACCGCCTCGACGAAGAGGCCGAGCGATACGAGCGCGAGGAGCGTCCAGACGAACGAGGAGTTCGCGACCGCGAGGACGGCGAGCGCGATGACGCCGAGAACGAGGAGCAGGCGGCGCGCGCGCGGCGCGAGCTCGAGGAAACGCAGCGTAATGAGGACGCCCGCGACGCCGAGACCGAGGAAAAGCGCGAGGTCTTCAAGCGAGCCGATGAGCGAGAACGTCGGCGGGATCGTGTTCGGCGCGAACTGCCCCGCGATGATCGTGAGCGCTTCGAGAACGGCGATGGCGCCGAAAAGCCAGGCGCCCGCGCGCAGGAAGAGCCGGTAGTGCTCGGGGCGCCGGAGCGCGAGCGCGGCGAGCGTGCCGAGCACGGCGGCGGCCAGGATGAAGCCGAAGGTATCCGGCTCGAGAGCAGTCCCCCAGAACGCGTTCGCGAACGGGATGCCCGAGAACGCGGAGGAGAGCGCGTAGGCGAGGGCGGGAAGCCACAGCGCGACGACGAGCGCGATCGGCGGAAAAATCACATTGCCGCGCGAGAGGCGCGCGAGGATGTAAAGCGCGAGCGTGACGAGCGTGCCGGCGGCAAGGAGGAACGTCTTCGTCGCCGCGAAAGGAAACGCGGACGATGGGATGACGACGATGAGGGCGAGGACGAGGGCGGCGACGAGCGCGATGACGCTTCCCGTCTCGACCGAGGAGCGGACACTAGACGGCTGTGGAGGCATAATGAATGAGCGGTGCAAAGGGGATAATGCTCCCTAGTATATCGCGCGGGTATGCCTGTCGAGGATCTATCTCCACAGAGAAAAACGTGGTATAGTCCATACGGACCGGGCCAGGCGACCGCTCGCACACTGATGTGTGACGGGAGGAAAGTCCGAACACGGCCCGCCACACTTCTGCAGTGTGACGGGAGAACGGTAGCGGGTAACGCCCGCACGCCGCAAGGCGCGAGGTGCGAGCAGAGACGACCGAGGGCGAAAGCCCGAGGGAGTCCCGCCCCGATTTTGCCGCTGATATCGGAACGAGCTTACAAGGACTGATTCCGTACGTATGCGGTGCGGCGCAGAGCCGGAATAGGCCGAGCGCAGCGAGTGCGCCGCCGTACGTATCGGCAGCAAAATCGGGGCGGGGCGAGTCCGGGAGGCGACTTCCGGGGTGAAACGGCTAAATCCTTACCTCCGTGCAAGGCCGTACCTTTTCCGCCGGTGGCGGAGAAGGGGTGCCGCTTGAGGCCTCGAGCGATCGAGGTCCCAGATAAATGGTCGTCCGCGACAGAATTCGGCTTACCGGCCCGGTCCTCAAAGATGCAAGAACCCGCGCTCCTGCGCGGGTTCTTGCTTTTCCTGCCCTGTTCAGACGATCTCGCAGGTGCCGCCGGCGCAGGCGAGTTCTTTCTTCATCTCCGTCTCGTCCTGGCGCTCGTACGCGATCAGCTTCGAGTAATCCACCTTGGGGAAACGGGACAGGCGTTCCTCGTATTCTTCTTTCGTGATCGTCTCGTAGGGCGCGAGCCGGTAGACGTGGTTGGCGCGCGGGAGGAAGGACAGGCCGCCGATGATGTCCCAGTTCCTCTGGAGCCAGTCGACGACGCCGATCCATTCGTCCTCGCCCACGGATATCGTCGCGGACGGATTGTGTTCGGTGTAATTGAGCTTCACCCGCTTCCAGTACTCGAGCTGTTCGAGCGCCGTGAGGGTGTCCTTGAAGCGCGCGTCCTTGGAGTGGTCGGGCGCCTTCACGGGGAACTCGAGCACGTAGGTATTCGCGTCCTCGAGCGACTGCCCCACTTCCGGATAGTACGGGACGCCCGCGTCGCGCATCAGTTTGAAGAGGGAGTCGGTCGCGCTGATGCGCACGCGGCGGATGTAGTACGGCGCGTGGCGCGGGTGGATGCCGGAGGCGCAGTTGAAGGTCTGCGAAACCGTGCCCGAGGGCTTGATGGAGGTTACCGCCGTCGACCGCTCGACGCCGAAGCGCTTCGCGTACGCCGCGTTCGTCTTCACGGCGATGTCGCGGAGCGCGCGCATCACCTCCGGGCGGCGCGCGAAGGGCGAATCCCACTGCCCCGTCACGGAGACGCCGAGGAGGCGTTCCGCGCGGCAGTGGTCGATCCAGTCCTTCGAGATGTAATTGAATTTCGTCAGCGTCGACTGGTACGTGCCGAGGATGGCGGCGAGGCGCGTTTTCTTCGCGAGCGTGGCTTCGGTGTCGCCCGCGCGCGCGATGACTTCCGAAAGATTGCAGAACTGCTTCGACTGCAGGATGATCTCCGCGCACGGGTTCGTGCCGATGGGGCCGTGCACGACGCCGTTCTCGCCGATGAATCCGACCTTCCGGAAATAGTCGGCACGGCGCTTCGGCAGGGTCTTCGCGAGCGAGCCGCGATTGAAGATGCCGCGCTCGCCCGCGCCGCTTTTCATCAGCGCGACCCATTCGTCCATCAGCTGCGCATTCGTCGGCTGCATCTCGTAGACGGCGGAGTTGTTCGCCACCGAGCGGTGCGGGTCGGTCATATAGAACTGGCCCTTTTTCGCGTCGCGCATCTCGACGTCGTCGAGGTCGGAGAGCGAGATCATCGCCGTGCGGCGCACTCCGCCGGCCACCACGCATTCGCCGATCTTGCAGATGATGTCATGCGCGTCGATGTTCCGGAGGCGCCGCCCCTGACGCGCGAGCACGCGCTCGCGCGCGAAGGCGAGGAGGTTCTTGAGGGGCTCGGGGCCGGAGGCCTTGCCGCCCATCGTCTTCAGACGCGCGCCGGCCGGCCGGACCTGCGAAAAATCGAACGCGATGTCCTTGCCCGCGTACCACGTCCGGAGGCCGAGCGTGAGGGCGTCGCACCACCCCTCTTTCGAATCGCCGACGACGTGCGTCGGGAGCTTCTCGCCCGTCTGCTTCATTATCTGCGGGAGCTGTTCGATGTTCTGGCTCTCCACCGCGAAGCCGACGCCGCAGCCCTGCATCGACAGATACATAATTTCCGCGAAATCCTCGATCCTCGTCGGCGCGGTGAACGTGCAGTTATAGGCGCACGTGTTGCAGCGGCGGGCCGCTTCGCCCGAGAACTGCATCAGGCGCATCGAGGGCATCACCCACTGCTTCAGGATGCCTTCGCGCACTTCCGCGTACTCTTTTTCGGTGAGCTTGTTCCCGAGATTCTCGCGCATAAATCCCACATACCGGTCGACGGTCTCCACCCACGTCTCGCGCCGGCCCTCCTCGGGGATCCATTTCGCGTACGTGCGCAGATAGACGAACTCGCCGAGCGGGTTCCCCGCGAAATATTTCCTGCTCTCCTCCGCGAGCTTCCGCACGCGGGGCGGAATATCGACTTTCGCCGCGCGCAGTTGCGCGCGCTTGTCGCGGTAGAGGATGTAGGACTTCGCCGCCTTCACGTAGTCGTTCAGGATGAGGTACTTCTCGACCGAGTCCTGCGTGCCTTCGACGGTCGGCAGGAAGCTCCGGTACTTCTTCGCGAAGCGCGCGAGCTCCCCGACCACCTGGTGCGCGACGAGAACCGCTTCGTCCTGGCTCCCCTCCTCCGCAGCCATCATTGCTTTCCAGATCGCGGTGACGATCTTATCGAAATCGAACGGCACGAGGCGCCCGTCGCGTTTCTCGATGTTCGGAATCACTTCGCGGTAGCGCCGGGTCTCTTTCGAGATTGGCGGCTCGATCGTCTCTTCGGCGCGCAGGACGGGCGCTTTCGCGCGGAGGGGGGCTTTTGCGGTTCTCGTCATACAACAAGCGGGTGAGGGATAATGCGCGCACGAGGACGTCTCGCGGTTCGGGATGTTCGTCGTGCGGCGTACCGTCATTTTACTCCCGCGCCACCCAAATGCCCTGTGGATAGTTCACTCCGAAACGCTCGGCCAACTTTGCAATAGGAGCGGCGTGCCGGTGGCGATGCCCCGCGCATCCGCGAAGCCCGCGGCGGTCTCAAGGACATACTGGGACGGAGCGCTCGGATAAAAGACATCCGGATACGTCGACGGCGCGACATCCTTCGCGAGGGAAACGACGTGTCCTTGAGCGTCCAGCCAGAACATATCGAGCGGAACGAGGGTATCCTTCATCCAAAAGCCGTAGTAATCAGGTCTCGGGAAGACGAAAAGCATTCCATAGCCGTCAGGGACATTCGTGCGGCCGCCGAGTCCGAGTTCCCGCGCGGCCGTCGTCGTCGCGAATTCGACGGTCAGGGGCGCGCCGCCGAACTCCCCCGTCGCGAACCTTCCCGCGGAAGGCGCCCGGTACGCTACGGCGAGAGCGAGGAGGATGAGACCGGCAACGGAAAGGCCGAAAAGGAAGCGCGGCATAGGCAAGGGTGGTTGCAGGTCGGTTTTGAACTCTCCTACATCAAGCATTGTAAGGGTTCTTGAGCCGGTTGGCGACGCTGAATTCAAGGGGAACGGTCACAATTAATTTAAACTTCCGGAGACTGACGAAAAATTTTTATCCTCTCTCGTATAATATTTATTACCCTCGATATCTTGGTATTGAAGATAGATTTCATTCTCCTGACTTATTTCCTGATATTGTTTTGGGTTGAAAATTGCATTGATCGTAGTATTGGGAGCCAACCAACCCCAGGTAGGGGTAAAACTCACGGGTCGGGCGCTATAAAACAAATTTTCGGCCAGTGAATGCGGACGTTATGTGTACGGCAGCATTTCCCCGCACGACCTCGCCAATAATAAAGCTATTTTTAAATCTCTTGAGAATTGCTCGAACCTCGGATTTCGGAACAGAAAGAACAAAACCGATGCCACAATTGAATGTCGAATACATTGCTTTATCGGAGACACCCTTAACGTGAATTTCGTGGAAGATCTTCGGCACGCTCTCTTTCGGCTGTAAAATTATCGCATCGACATTCTTAAGAATATCCTTTAACTTCGTGAACGCTCCGCCGGTAATATGCATCATTCCATTTACTTTGTGCTGCCCAAGTATCTTAAGTACCTCATCCAAATAAATTCTCGTTGGCTTGATAAATGCCGACTCGTAATGTTTACCAAATATCTCCCGTACCTTGGTGATGCCGTTTGAATGGAGCCCGCTGCTGGGGAAACCGATAAGCACGTCACCAACCTCGCACTGTTTTTTGAGACGTTTTCTAAGAAATGCAGAAACGGTAATGCTGATGTCCATGCTGTGTACATCGGAGTGAATCGAGGTCTCGCCTCCGGTCATGGCTATCTTTCTCTTCTTGCATTCGGACACCAATTTCTTCACTATAGCTAAAATCGCATCATGATCATCCTTGGGCAAGACGATATGGTTTTGGATTGCATACGGAATCGCTCCGACCATTGCGAGGTCGTTCAGGTTCATCGCGAGCGCATCAATCACGGCGTTCTCGAACGTTCTTTTCTTCCAATGATAGAAACCTTTCGTTCCGATGCCATCCGTATGCTGGACCTCCCAGAAGGAAAACTGCTTCTTGAAAACTGGATAGAGGCCTGGCTCGACTTTCAAATAGGGCGTATTCCAGGTACTCTCAATCAATTTTAAGATTTGACGCTTGTATGGCTTCGTCGGGTTATACACCTAAACATTGTAGCTCGACATACCTATTTTAAGTACTCGGGTCTGTCCGATAAATAATACTTCGGGCGGTGTCTCCGGGATTCGAACTTTTGGAGTGAGCCCTTGCGGGCGTTCTTTGGCGGGGTTTCGAGTAGCCCACTTAGGCCTTGGGGTCGTTACGCTACTTTACAACTTTGGCGTCGTAATAGAAATTATTTTTATCCATGCCCTCATATTTGAGACCGTCATTGCTGTCGTCTATCACGACAAAGGATGTCGGATCGGCGCCGGAAATTATTGATGATTGGTCGCCACCAATATAATAGACGTTTTTTGAGTCGATACCGTAAAAGTACGGGTAGGTTCGCTGAATCACAAAAGTCGCTTTATCCACTCCGGTAATGGGCGTGCCTTCAAAATAGATGTTGTTTGAATCCTCGGCAAAATAACCGTCCGGATCACCCCAAAAGTTTGCCACATCGGACGATATAGGAAGCATGGTGGTATCCTCGTGAACAGGGCCTACCATATAGACATGCGTGGCATCCTTTCCATAAATGGGATTTATCCATACAAAAGTGGAAGGATCAGCACCTACCACAATTTTCCCTTCATAATATACGTGCTGGGAATCCTTGGCCATGATTCCATTGTAAGAACCCGCGAGGAGCCCGACCTCATCACCGCCAAAAGGATCACCACCTAGAACTTGAAAAGTTTTAGGATCCGCTTCTGCTATTGGGGTGACAATCATAGGATTAATATTCTGTTCTACAAAATATACATGCTGAGCATCTTTAGCGTACATCGCGCTGAGAGGTTGAAAAGTTGATGGATCGATATCTGCATCGGACGGCATATCCGCATACGTATATGTCCACTCGGTGGAATTTCGCGCTACGCTGGTATCAGACGATGCTGTGCTAGTCGGCACAATAAAATTATTCGGATTGGCACCAGCAATAGGCTGGCCGTACTGATACACTGCGTGAGAATCTTTTGCATAATAATTTCCGAGCGAAACGAATGTCGCAAGATTGGCACTCGTAAGAGGCAAAAATCCTTCGTAATTAGGATTTGAGATATCTTCATAATAAACGGTCTTGGCATCCTTTCCGTACATTTGATCCAGCATGGTAAATGTCGAGGCGTCGATATTCACGTATAACCGCATTCCGTCCCGGTAAACATAATTGGTGTCTTTAGCGAATCGCGGATTTGTCGAAATAATTTGGAAAGAATTTAAGTCGGCACCCGTCATGGCATATCTCCCGAAGAAAACGTGCTGAGCATCTTTGCCGTAGCATACAGAACCCGATACTTGAGCACCTTCGATACCAAAAACGGAAAGCGGACTCGGTGTTATGGATGTGAAGCTGTTTGCATCGGCACCGAGCACTAAATAAGAGCTGGTAGCGGACACGGCGCTATTTCCCAACGTCAGAAAAACCTTGTCTTGCTGAACGACATAGCAAGGTGACGAGTCCACACTTTGAACCGTGGAGGATGGAATCATAGTTGAGAAATTATCTCGTTCTATCCAAGCCGCAAATGCTACCGTGGCTATAAGTAGCAGCACGATCACCCCTACCCATATATAAAATTTGAACCTGCTTTTTGGCACTGGCGCTACAGGCGTAGGCGCGGAATTTTGGTGCTCTGGTGAAGATGGCATGAGTACCTCAACTGTATCAGTTTTAAACCGATTCAAAACTCGGTTATCAACTTACGCGAACCAACCCTCAAGGTCGCACCTTCGCCCTAGGCCTCGGGGTTGGTCCGATAAAAAAGTCTGACTGCGGTGTGAGTAAGTCCAGAACCAGGCCGTTTGAGGCATTGTAAGGGTTTCCCACGGGTTTTGCGAATCGCGGATTTGAAAGGAGTCGGTCGCCTTCCCAAAATGCAATAAATGCAATACGACGTAGGATTGGTAAGATTGACGCATGGGAAAGGAAATATCAGCACGGGCCGTGGCCGCATACCTGCCGACGATTATGAAGGCCGTGGCTTCAATCGAGGCCGAGCTCGCCCTATACCCCGACCTTGCCGGTCGGGCCTCTTTACACGTGCTCGGGCTTGAAAAAGAGACTGGCAGCTCGAACCTGACGCACGCGATGCGCATCATGAACGCGTGGCTCGAAGGCACGAAATTCAAAGCGGATTTCCGCTTCTTCCACAAGATTGAGCCTGATGCGGACTGGAATGACATGGTCGCGCTTCTGAATGGCAAGATCACGTCGCACGACACATCCGCGATAGGACCACGGGCGAAAGCGGCACGTCGTGGAGCCGGTCCTACCATCCAAGGAATTCCTGACGGGGCTGTATGGGACGATATCGAGATACGCTTCCTGAATGCGCACGAGGTCATGGTCTCGCATAAAGGGAAAGCGCTCGAGAAGCACGGGTACGACCAGCTCGGGTTCGCGGCAAAAAATACGAAAGATCACAGGCCGAACAAGGGGTGGGACTTCCTCACGAAACTATCGATTGCCACGATGAAGAGTGCCGGCAAGCAGAGGGTCGAGGATATCGCTGCCAAGATGCACGTCACGAGAGGTGCGTGCGCGCAGATGAAGAAATCAGCGGCAAAGAACTTGAGGAAGGCATTCGACATCGACGCCGACCCGTTTTACGACTACAAAGTCGTAGGCGAATACCGTCCCAGGTTTAAGCTCGTTCCGGAACCCGTCCTGCGCGGCGACGGAGAGCTGCACCGATCGGGCCGGAGCCTCCGCGATGACGATCTGCCGGAGGACGACGAAGACTGAAGCCGGTCAGGAACGAAAAACGCCGATGAGTTTTCATCGGCGTTTTTCGTCTCATCGGGAGAAGGAATGTACGAGTCTGCGCGGTGGAATCGGTTCGTGCTGAGTTCTCAGCAGATGCTTATAGGAGCGATAACCAGGCTCCGCTACTACCATGGAACCAAGCATCAAAGACAAGCTCAGTATAACATACGTGCCTATCGATTCGCTGCGTGAAGCGGAATACAGCCCGCGCAGGAAGACCGTGGAAATACAAAAAGTAATCAGAGACAGCTTCGACATGCACGGCCTTATCGATCCCCTCATCGTCAACAAGGCTCCCGGCCGCGAGAACATTATCATCGGCGGTAACGTCAGATGGATCGTTGCGACATCGGCGGGATTCAAGGAGGTGCCGGTCGTGTACCTCAACATCCCGGATATCGAGAAGGAGAAAGATCTCTGTCTCCGACTGAACAAAGCCGTCGGCGAATGGGATCTCGATCTCCTCGCGCAGTTTGACGAGGCGTTCCTCTCGGAGGTGGGCTTCGACAGCCAGGAGCTCGATGAGATCTTCCCGGCCGATGAGAACCCGACGCCGTTCGTGCTCGAGGAAGAGCTCAAGAAGATCGGCATCGACGGCGTCACCGTGCAGAAAGGAGATCTGTATGATCTGGACGGGTCCCGGCTGTATGTGGGCGACAGCACGGTTGAAGCGGACATGCTCGCGCTCATGGGAAACGAGAAGGCAGATATGTGCTTCACCGATCCGCCGTATATTCTGGACTATCTCCACGGCAAAAAGCGCGCCGGCAAGGCGACGGAGGGCTTCGGTCTTAAGCGCGACCGCAAATACCTTGAGACCGACTCGCTCCCGGATAACTTCACCGACCTCTGGATGGCGAACATCGCCAAGATCCAGAAGCCGGATTTCTCAATCATCGTCTTCGAGAATCCGAAGAACCTCAAGACGATATGGACGGCGCTCGAGAAGCACTGGAAGTACAGAAGTACGATTACCTGGCACGTGCCGAACCGCGTGCAGGGCTTCGCCGCCAAACACCGGTTCTTCAACAAGACGGACGTGGCTATCGTCGGCACGGGAGGCGAAGTTGCGCTCAATCTCGAGCCGGAAGACGAGCTCTTCCAGGGCGAATACGAGAACGCGCTCTTCGCCACCTCGGGCAAACCGCACTGGGAGAGCTATGAGAAAGGCAAGAAAATCCAACCGACGGATTTCATCGAACACGTAGCGGCAGACGAGAAGTCCTCGGGTCAGGGCATCATCTTCGGCACGAAGCCCCTCCCGGTACTCATCCCGTACATCAAGGTACTCACGAAGCGCGGCGACCTCATCGTGGAGCCGTTCGGCGGGAGCGGGTCGACCCTGATTGCCGCGAACACGCTCGGCCGGCGTTGCTTCCTCATGGAGAAGGTGCCGACCTACGCGGAGGTCATCCTCAACCGCTGGGAGAAGACCACCGGGAAGAAGCGGGTGAAGATTATCGATGGCACGCAACAGTGAAGACCGGTCCCTATTCCTTCGGAATCTTGCGGAGTACCCCTACATCTACTACGCCGCCAAGAAGTCCGGAATCAATCCGTCCACCATCTACCGGTGGATGGGTAGCAATCCCGACTTCGCAAAGGAGGTGCGTGCGCTCTTGCGCAACGGGCTGGCGAACCAGAATCAAAAGATCGAGATGGTGCTCGTGAAGAAAGCGCTCGGCGGCGACCTCGGGGCCATCAAGTTCTATCTGCCCCACAACAGCAAGAAGTATCGGCCGATGAAGTCCGACTTCCCGCCTCCGCCGATTACCGCCGAGGAGCGCGAGATGTTCCGTGCCGTCTACGAGTGGACGCTCAAGAACAAGCCGATGCCGACCGACATTCGCGAGACTATGATTCACGCATTTCGTGCCAACGGCCATATCGACGCGGACGGCAAGCTCTCGCAAAAGTTCTACGATACCTTCCACTACTTGCTCAAGGACTGGGGCGCGGAACGGAGCAAACGAAAGTACGGATGACGGATGCTTATTTGCTCAAGAGGTTCGGATTGATTGCCGAGGCGTCGAAGTTCACCGTCCAGAGCCCCGGGATGACCTGGTACACGAGCGTGTCCCTGTCGAGATTCCAGTTGACCTTGTATGCGTCAGAACCGTCGAAGAAAGCGTGGTACACCTTCTGGTCGCTCTGGTTCCCATACTTGTCGATGAGCGGCTCGTACGAGGATATCTCGACGGTATAGAGGTCCTTGCGATGCGAGTAGAGGGAGTAGAAGATTTCGGCCATCTGCTCGTCCATCGATGTCTTCGAACCGTCGATATTGAGACTCACGTCGACGGTCCAGCGGGTGTAGTTGGGCGAGCCGTCCGCGTTCCACGGATTGTTCGCGTCGACCGCCTGACTGGTGTCGATGCCGCGGATGTACGGCTGGCTGTTCGCGTTGGTACCATGTACGGCGTCATACACGAGCTGCTCAAGTTGTTGGCGCGTTGCGGCAGTCGGATCGGTCTGCGCGCCCTGCTTCTGCACTACCGGAGCCGGGGCCGCTGTGGCCGTCTTTACCGGCGCCGGAGCAGTCTTGGCGGGCGACGTAGTCGCTGCGGGTTTGGATGTCTCTGTGGCCGTTTGTGCGGGCGTGCTTGCCTTCGGGAGATTCGGCGTAGTCGCGCCGACGATGAATCCGGATACCAGAATCGCTCCGCCAAAAACGAGTGCGACTCGCTTACGGGAAGCGAGTCGCACGAGAGACGGACGGACAAGGCCGACGACGAGGGCTCCCATCGATATCAGGAGAATGAATGCAAAGAGTGTACTCATACAGGTTACCGAGATTAGGGGTAAATCCTGATGGACGGGTAGCACAAAACCCGCCACCAGGAAGGCCTTGCGGCCTCTATATGAGTTTCCCCATATAACGTAGGAGACGCCCTGATGACGGGTTTTCTATCTCCTACGATTTGCGACCATGCCCGAGGATTTCTCCCGCAGGTTTAGGCCATTTTATTCGTGTGTCGAACTCAGTCATGATAGCCCGTTTTGAGCTATCCTTGAAGACCCTAGCTTAGACTCGGAGGTTTGCGAAGGGGCTTATCTACAGCGTCCAGGAATCTCGAAATCCGATCAAGATTCGACTGTTGGACTATTCTGGTCATATCAACAAGCGTCTTGAGTTTGCCAAGAATCTCTTCGGAAATTTCCATCGTTCGCGAATATACCCAATCAGCAACCGGGTCAGAGAAGAGTTCTGAGTGGAGGGGTTGCACGGACGCCTTCGTCTGCAAGACTCGCCTCTTCACAAGGAATTTCTCGATACCTTGATAGAAGCTCCCGACGATTTCTTTCGGCATCCAGTCACCGTCGTGGAGTATGAGATACGAATCACGCTGTCCGTGCGCCAATAGGTTACGGAATGAAAAAATGAAATCGAGGTCCTCTTGATCCACCGACGAAAGGAAACTATATAGCTCGAAGCCGAAACTCTCGAAGAGGGTCTTGTACCCATCAAGCGAGCTTGTCCTTTCAATATTAACGAGCGTCTTAGCTTTCTCGCCAAGTCCGTTTGAATAATGCGGCGCAAATGTGGTCAGAGCATCCTCCAAAAATCCTTCGAGGAAAATCGCGCTGAACAAAACTATTCCCGCGTTTGCTCCCATCCGGTCATTCTGGTCGGACACCTCGTCTCTACGCGCCCTCAGCCATTTCAAGTGCGGATAGATTATCTGGAAATAAACGGGATTCATGAGAAAACCCCCTTGCCGCAACTTCACTGATTTCTTCATACAAAAACTATACGCTTCCAATTGCTGCAATGCGAATGCCGCTTCCGCGGCATTCGCCGAGCGCCCATCCCGGCCGTTTGGTTAATTAATCAGCGCACGTTAGAACAGCACGCGATCCTCAAACAGGACCGAGAGCTGCGCCATGATCTCGCTCCAGTTGCGGAGCGCCGTCGAGCGACCCTTCGAGAAGTCTGCCTGAGCGAGCCAGAGGAGCTTCAGCAAGGAGTCATCGTGCGGGAAGACGGTGGTCGTCTTCGTCACCTTCCGGAACTGCCGGTTGAGGTTCTCGATCATGTTCGTGGTGTAGATCATGCGGCGCACCGGAGCGGGATACTCGAAGAAGGTGGCGAGATCCGGCCACCTCTCCTCCCACGAGCGGAGGTATGCACGGTACTGCGGCCAATGTTCCTTCACGCCTTCGAGAGCCTCTCTGCCTTGATCGGCGGTAGCGGCGGTATACACCTCCTTCAGGTCTTTGCAGAACGCCTCGCGATCGTGGAACGGCAGGAACTTCATCGTGTTCCGGATCATGTGCACGACGCACACCTGCACGTCCGTGTTCGGATACACCGCCTTGATGGCTTCGGGGAACCCCTTAAGGCCGTCGACGGCGGCGATAAGAATGTCGTCGACGCCTCGGTTCTTGAGGTCGTTCAGGACGTGCATCCAATACTTCGCACCCTCGGTATCGGTCACCCAGATGCCGAGCACCTCCTTCGCGCCATATGGGTTGATGCCGAGCGCGATGTACGCGACCTTCGAGGCGATCTTCCCGGCATCGCGCACCTTGAAGTGGATGCCGTCGAGATACACGATCGGGTACATCGCGGAGAGCGGGCGGGATTGCCACTCCTTCACGAGCGGGAACACTTTGTCCGTGATCGCGGAGACGGCTGGCTGAGAGATGTCGAGACTGTGATGCGCCTTCATATACCGCGAGATATCGCGGGTGGTGAGGCCTTTCGCATAGAGCGAGATGACCATCGCTTCGTTGTCATTGGCTACCACGTCATACCACGGTTCGAAGGCGAGATCGTCGCGGTCGATTGCGGGCGCGCCAAGGCGACGCTTGGCGTATGGCTTCGGGACGTGTTCCTCCTTCGGTTCGGGCTTAGGCACGGCGGCCATCGCGGCGGCTGCAAATTCCTTCGCGAGCGCGGCGGCGTCCTCGGGCGTACGGATGCCCTTGAGGCGAGTCTGGTATTCTTCGAACGTCAAAGTCTTTTCCATGTGATTTCAGGGGTTACGGGCCGGGCGGGCGCCCGTTTCGACATTACGCGTAACCTCATGGAATCAGAATCATTTCGTCTGCCGGCAGGAACGCCAAAGCCGCTCTGGACTTGCCGGAGCGGCCGCGTCATCCATTGAGGCATGGAGGCATACGCGACCAGCGCCCCGATGAAGGAAGGCCGGACGATAATCGTCCGGTCCCTAGTGCGAATCGACCACGTCCTTGATGAATTTCTTATCGAGCCAGAAGCAGCGCTTCGTTATCGCAGAACCGTCCGGAAGGACATCAGTGTCGGAGCCGTCACGGCCATGCGGACGCACGTGGGCGACCGCGCTTTCGGATTTCTTCGGGAGGCGGCTCCCGTCGCTCTTCTTCACCGCCTTGACTGCGCTGCGCCATACGCGCTGCACTTCGCCCTCGAGCACGTCATTCGGCATCGTCCAGAAGAACGCCTTCACGAAGCGCTTCCGGTCGCCGCTCTTGCAGTCACCCTGGCACTGATAGACGACGATGAGGAAACGCTTCTGAAGCTGCTCCTTGAACGAGCTGCCGGGCTTCTCGTCATCGACCGCCGCATCCCAATCCTCCTTCACGAGCTCGGCGAACCTGAACGCCGGGAACGACATGTCTTCCTTCGGCATCCCGTCGGCGCGCAGCTGCACGGTCTTCATCGTTATCTCGGCCTTCTCGAATTCCTCGATCTTCTTGCCCTGCACGCCCATCATGCGCCGCGCGAGCATGGCGTAATAATCCTTCGACTTAGGGTTGAGGCCTTTGCCGACCTCTTTCTTGATGTCGGTTATGGTCTTCCCGGCGAACGGCGTGAAGCGGCTCAGGATCTCCTGCTCGAACGTCTTCTTGCGCAGCACGGAAGAGTCCTTGATCGCGGATTCGTATTCTTCCGCAGCCTCGTCCGGCGAGAGCATCTGACGGAGGAGGACGGTCATGTATCCGGCCTTGAACGAGAACGCGCGCGGCTTTGCCGCTTCGCCGCCGTTCGCCTGCGTCCTGGTCACCGATGCGTTGGCTGCTTTCGTGCATGCGCCGAGATACTCGGTGTCGCCTTCGGAGAGGTCCTGCGCGCGACCGGCGCTGATCTTCCCGTGTATCTTCCGCCAGTCCTCCTCGATGATGCGCCGGTCGCGTTCAGGGAGCTCGCTGAAGGAGAGTCGTTGCGCGATGCGTACCGGATGGTCGACCGCGGCGCGTCCGTCTTCGTGCTCGTACGACACCAGCATGATGTCAGCGTTCTTCCTGAGGAACGAGCTCGTGCCGAACGTCTCCTTGGCCTCCTTCTCGTAGTTGATGATGTTGAGTACGAGGCGTTCCTTCGCGGAATATCCGCCGCGGGAGAGCTTCTTGAGCGGCGTCGACTTGAGCTCGACCCCGGCTTCCGGGAAATCCGGGGCGGATTCGTTCGGCGGGTTGATGCCGTAGTAGTAGCGCTCGAGGATGGTCCCGAAGGAGCCCCAGAAATGGTCGGGCCGGAAGCTCCATCAGTGGCTCAAGTTCGACCTGAACTTCAAATCGAAGGGCAACAAGAATCTCTCCCTCGGAAACATCTACGTCATCCTCCAAAACCCCTTCTACTACGGCACCTTCGAGTACCCGGAGAAGAGCGGCAACTGGTATCAGGGCAAGCACGAGCCGCTCATCTCGAAGGAACTCTTCGACGCCGTGCAGGCACACCTGAAGCGGGACCAGATCGTGCGGTCGGAGATCAAGGAATTCGCCTTCACCAAGCTGATGACATGCGGCTCCTGCGGGAGCGGTATCTGCGCCGACGAGAAATTCAAGCGCCTCAAGGACGGCACCTCAGCCCGCTACATCTACTATTCCTGCACCCGGCACAAGGACAAGAATTGCAAGAACGGGTACGTGCGCGAGGAGGCCTTGATCGAGCAGATGGTGAAGGTGATGGACGGCGTCGATTTCAACAAGATCGCCATGCGCGAGAAATTCGAGGAGGAGGTGGAGCGGCTACGGAAATTCCAGCGGGCGTTCGCCCATGGTGGGGACGCCGCACCACAGAAGGACATCGACCTCCGCGACTATGCGAAGTATCTCCTTCCCTATTGTGACCGAACTCGCGACGATGCTTAAAAGACTGCCGTATTTACGAACGCTTTCTGCAAAATCCTGCCCAGCTGT
>JAKAJJ010000001.1:37152-53454 GCA_021813835.1 bacterium
CGACCTCCGCGACTATGCGAAGTATCTCCTTCGCAACGGTAGCCTCACGGAGAAGCGAGAGCTGCTTCTGTGCATCAAGAGCAAGCTGGTGCTGGAGAAGGGTGAGCTGCGGCTGGAAAAGTAGTTTCCAGCGCTATTAGACCTCCGACAGAGACGTTGGTGCTTCGAGTGCCGTCGATGCAGATTTCAATTTCGATTCATGTGTCGCGACAAACTGGTTTACGACTCTCTGATACTCGTCGATTCCATCCCATCGATTATTCTTCTTTGGATCCAGGTTTGCCTTATATTTGGACTTATCGATTGTTTCCTGGATTTTTTCGACATCAACGATCTTAGCTAGTTCCTCATAAGAACGGCCATCGAAATCGCTCATGTGCGGCGGTCCATATCCTCCATAGGCCGTTCCCGTAAGGGTCGCCAGAAGTTGGGCCACCTCATCTGGGTATGCTTCTAGGCGCTGAGTCAGGTGCCTCCCGAGCTCACCTTTTCTGCTAAAAGAATTCCAAATCCAGAATGCATTAATGACACCTTCACGACCATTCAAATATTGAGGATTGGATTCAAAATCAGAGCGCACCCGCTTGGCAAGCGCCTTTCCAAGTTGCTGCTCTGACTCCTTGGCAATGAGGTGCTCTTTTGTTTCCTTTTCGTCGCGCTGGAGATGCATAAAACACCTCACAGCAAAGAGAGTCGGCCGAGCGTTTTCCAATATCTGCTTTGCAAATTTGTCGCGTCCAATCTTCGGTGTGCGAGTCATTATCTTCATCATGTAGTAGATCGCTTGAGAAGCGGTTGAGAAGAAGGGATCGTTATCGGGCGGTAATAAATCGCCGTTGGCAACAATGCCGATCGCCAACTTTTGTCCCGTAGACAGGTCGATCGTATCCTCGTAATGACGCGCCTTCGGTACAATCGCCTTAAGGTCGTTCGTCTCGGCATACTTTTTTGCGCGGGTGCATATTTCTGCGGTGCTTTTCATTCTGCCAAGCTCACCAACAAAATCCTGAAAACTGACATCGGAAATGTCGTAGAAAGGTATCGCGTAGCTGAAGTACCTCTGAAAATAAGCGTGCGAACAGACCCTCTTTTCGCGTGCCCATTTTGTCTCCCAGTCATCGCCGTACGATGCGGACCCTGTATGAGGAAAAAGTTTTTCTAACAGACCCTCTATTCCTTTTTTCTCTTCGGGGGTCGGAAGTTGCTCAATAATGCCTTTCACGAAATTCTGAGCCTCTTTTTCACGCGCTCTGATTCCAAAGCCGTTCAAGAGCAAATCCGCATTATCGCGAACAGCGGCATAAATATTGGGATAAAAGACTCGTAATCCCTCGATGAATAGGAGATCCCGAATATTAACCTCGTCCTTTAGAAGAGGCAGTGCGAATGCGATTGCATTTATATAGCGTGTGATCTGGCGTGGCGTTTGCAAAGCATGGCCGATACTAGTGGGAAATTCCTGGGCGAAACTAAATGCATCTGCTTGCGTTGCCTCGGCTTCCAGCGCTTTGAGCAATACATCTAAGTCTTTGTAAAACGTGCGGTGCAATAACTGCCTCTCGACGGTTGGAAGGTGGAGGGGCACCTGAATTATTTTCTCTAAGAATTGGGTGCCAGCTTTGTCTTTTGTGCTAGAGGCGTATTTTTCCGCCAATGCCGCCGCAACCATCTCTTTGTCGAAGGCGAGGACATAGGTTGTATTCTCGAAGTTTCCTGACAATTTTACGAGTTTGAAAATTTGATGGACTTCTTCTTTATCGAGACGATCAATGTCGTCGATGAGGACGACAATGTGTTTGCCGCTGTTTTTCAGGATATCGCTGATGCGGTCGCGCAACTCGACAGGGGTCGGATTTTTCTGAAATGCCTTGGCGGCTTTTGTCATTGCATCGAAATTGATACTGACACCGCCTATTGTGACCGAACTCGCGACGATGCTTAAAAGACTGCCGTATTTACGAACGCTTTCTGCAAAATCCTGCCCAGCTGTAACCATTACCTTGCCGACCTCTTTTGCCAAATGCTCGAAGAAACCTTCGATGAGCATATGCTCGGACTGGAAGAACCAAGGATTGAAGCGTGTCACGACTATGTCGGGATACTTCTCGAGATCGGACGCCATGAGATTCAAGGTCGACGTTTTGCCGTCGCCCCATTGCCCATATAGACCTATAACCAAGCCGCTTGTGTCGGTCCTGGAGCTGATTGAATCGGCGATTCTTTTAGCGAAATATGAGCGCTTGAATCTATCCTGTTTCTCTTCCTCGATTGGCCGATCGGGTAGATAGCTATCAGTATTGGAATTTTCTTTTTCTGCCATACATCACTCATTGTATGCTCTTGACTGCACAGCACAATAGCGGCGCGACACGCCTCTCATAAAGTTTAAAATTCCTACCCCCTTCAATAGAAAGAGGTCGCGAAACACCATCGCCCTAGACTGCGGAGAGGGCGAGATTCGAACTCGCGGTGGGGTTTCCCCCACGCATGCTTTCCAAGCATGTCCTTTAGACCACTCAGGCACCTCTCCGTATTGGATTGTTATAGCAGAAAAATCTTTATTCCGCCTTCAGAGCGAGAAGCGCTTTGATGCGTTCGGGGATCGGCGGATGCGTCGAGAAAAGCCGTTCGATCCATCCGCCCGTGGTCGCATTCTTCGCGCCGAACGGGTCGCCGATGAACAAATGCGCGGTCGCGAGATTCGCGTGCCGCATCGGCGCGCCGTATCCTCCGATTTTCCGGAGCGCGGACGCGAGACCTTCGGGATAGCGCGTGAGCAAGGCGCCGGACGCGTCCGCGAGATATTCGCGCCGGCGGCTGATGGCAAGCTCGATGAGTTTCGCCGCGAGCGGGGCGAGTACGATGCCGGCAATTGCGAGAACTGCAAGAAGCGCATTCCCTCCTCCGTTTTCATCGCGCCGGCCACCGCCCCAGAACGACACGCGCAGAAAAAAATTCGCGGCGAGCGCGGCGAAGCCCGCGAGCACGACCGCCACGGTCATCAGGAGCATGTCGTTGTTCTTGATGTGCGAGAGCTCGTGCGCGACGACGCCCTCGAGCTCGGCGCGGCTCATCATCGCGAGGAGGCCGGTCGTCGCGCAGACGGCGGCGTGGCGCTCGTCGCGTCCGGTCGCGAACGCGTTCGGCGCCGGATCGTCGATGACGCAGAGCTTCGGCATCGGCAACCCCGCGGCGATTGCGAGGTTTTCGGTAACGGTATGGAAATCGAAAAATTCCTCGCGCGATGCCGGGCGCGCCCGGTTAAGAGAGAGCACGAGCGTGTCGGAAGCCCAGTACGCATAGACGTTCGTCGCGAGCGCGAGGGCGACGGCGGCATAGAGGATGAGCGGATTTCCGTAGTACCAGGATATCGCGTAACCGAGGGCGATGACGATGAGGAGGAATCCGAGGATGAGTATCCACGTCCGGCGGATGTTCGACGCGCGCGCTTCGTAGAGGTTCATAGCGAACTGAACGGCACGACTTGATCGCGTCCGTTCTCCTTCGCTTGGTAGAGCGCTTTGTCGGCATTCGCGTACAGCGCCGCCGCATCCTTCGCGTGCTCCGAGGAGGCGACGCCGATGCTCGCCGTGACGGCGAGCCCCGGATACTTTTCAAACGGCAATTGCGCAATCCTCTCGCGGAGTTTCTCCGCCTTGCGCGCGGCAATCTCTTCATTGGCACCCGGCATAAGTATGACGAGCTCCTCACCGCCGACGCGCGCGACAAGGTCCGCCTCGTGCTCGCGCACCGAATCGATCATAAGCGCGCAGACCTTCCGCAGAACCTCGTCGCCCGCCGGGTGACCGTAGGCGTCGTTAATGCGCTTGAAGTGGTCCAGATCGACGAAAATGAGGGACGCTACCTTGAGCGGTCCGGCTCCCGCGCGGTGCTCCTCGATCTCACCGCGGACCATTTTGATGACGTGTTCGAGTTCCCGCTCGAACACGTGACGGCTTCGCGCGCCCGTGAGGGCATCGATGCCGATGACTATTTCGAGGTATTCATTGTGCCCTTTGAGCGCAGCATTTTCCGCTTCGAGCGCTTTGATTCTCGCCAGAAGCAGTTCTCGTTCTTCCTTCGGCGCCAAGGGTAGCTGCGGGCCGGCCTTCATAGCGACGCTAGAACTGCACGCGTACGGGTTCCTGTGCGGCAGCGTCGGAGAGCTCGAAAAGGGCCATCGGCGCGAAGCCGAAGGAGCGCGCGATGAGGGAGCCCGGGAACGATTGTTCCGCGGTATTGAGCGCCATCACGGTCGTGTTATAGAAACGGCGCGCCGCCTGGATCTTGTCTTCCGTGTCGGACAGTTCGCGCTGGAGCCCGAGGAAGTTCTGGTTCGCTTTCAAGTCCGGGTAGTTCTCCGCGACGGCGAAGAGCGACTTCAGGGTGCCGGCGAGCTGGTTCTCGGCGGCGGCCTTGTCCGGGGGCGCGGACGCGCCCATCGCTTTCGTCCGCGCGGCGGTGACGTCCTCGATGGTCGTCTTCTCGTGCGCCGCGTAGCCCTTCACGGTTTCGACGAGGTTCGGGATGAGGTCGTAGCGGCGCTTCAGCTGGACGGCGATATCGGCCCAGGCTTCCTTCGCGCGGTTCGCGAGGAGGACGAGCCGGTTGAACGCGACGACGGCCCACAGAACGATAAGCGCGAGGACGGCGAGTACGATGGTAGTCAGCGACATGGGAGAAGTATAGCAAAATCAGCGGGCGTGGGCGAGGATGAAAACGCCGATGGGCAGGCACCACACGAGCCAGTCGACGACGCCCTTTTTCCAGAGCTGGCGATACAAGCGGCGGTGCAGGTAGAACTCCTGGAAAGAAATGAAGAGCACGGCGACGACGAGGAAGACGTAGAGCGCCTCCCGGCTTCCGAGGAGCGACTGCGACACGTAGGCGGCGAGCGCGAGGAAGAGTATGGAGCCCGCGAGGTGGAAGAGCTGGCGGTACGCGTCGAGGCCGAAGCCGTAGTGTCCGGCTCCGTACCGCCGAACTTCGCGCGCGACGGCGGCGTTGTAGGCGCGGACGCCGCGCACCCACTCTCCGCCCACGTTCGCCCGGAAGGGATAGAAGCGGTCGGGGAGCGTGACGAGCGCGTCGTAGAGGCCGCGGCGCTTCCGTTTCATCCGCTTCAGTATATCGCGCGGGCGACGGCTTTCACGACGCGCGGGTCGAGAAGGTCGGGAATGACGTTCCCCGCCGAAGGCCGCGCGACGAGGGCGGCGAGGGCGCGCGCGGCGCGCAATTTCATCTCCTGCGTGACCGCGCGGACGCCCTTGTCGAGCGCGCCGCGGAAGACGCCCGGGAAGACGAGCGCGTTGTTGATCTGATTCGGAAAGTCGGAGCGGCCGGTGGCGATGACGGCGGCGCCCGCCTTCCGCGCGGCCTCCGGCATAATCTCGGGCTCGGGGTTCGCGAGCGCGAAGACGATGGCCCGCGGCGCCATACTCGCGACGTGCTCGGAGGCAAGAAGCCCTTTGCCGGACACGCCGATAAAGGCGTCCGCGCCGGCCATCGCCTCCGCGAGGCCGCCCCGTATCCGGCGCGGATTCGTGAGCGCGGCCAGTTCTTTCTTGTGCGCGTTCAGGCGGGCGCGGCCGGCGTAGAGGATGCCCGCGCGGTCGAGCAGGATGATGTCCTCTATGCCCGCGGCAAGAAGGAGCTTCGCGGAGGCGGTGCCGGCCGCGCCGGCGCCGCTTATGACGACTTTGAGTTTCTTGAAATCCTTTTTGACGGCCTTCGCGGCATTCAGAAGCCCGGCGAGAACGACGATGGCGGTGCCATGCTGGTCGTCATGCATCACGGGGATGTCGAGCTCCTTCGCGAGCCGCTCCTCGACGGCGAAGCATTTCGGCGCGGCGATGTCTTCGAGGTTGATGCCGCCGAACGCGGGCGCGAACGCTTTCACGGCCCGTACGATCTCATCCGAATCCCGGGTCGAGAGCACGATGGGCCACGCGTCGATGCCCGCCATCGTCTTGAAAATGAGCGCCTTCCCTTCCATCACCGGCAGGGCGCCGTAGGGGCCGATGTCGCCCAGGCCGAGCACCGCCGAGCCGTCGGAGACGACCGCGACCGAATTTCTCTTCACCGACATCGCGCGCGCGTCCTCCGGATGCTCCGCGAGGTGGCGCGCGGCCGCGCCCACGCCGGGGGTGTACCAGAGCGAAAAATCTTTCTTTGTCTTGAGCGGGACGCGCGCGCGGGTTTCTATGCGCGCGCCGCGCTTGCGATACGTAGCGATGAGTTTCTTCGCGTCCATCGTGAGGAGCCAGTATACCCCGACACCCGCCGCGCCGTCATTACGGGTGCGGCGAAAGCCGCGACCGCGAAGCGGGCGTATAGGTATACTGGAGAGGTGAACCCGGAGGACGCCCTCGACAAGCATTTCCCGCGCCTGCGCGCCGAACAGAAGCGAGCGCTCGCGCGGCTCGGGGTGCGCACCGTCCGCGACCTCCTCTACCACTTCCCCGCGCGGTACGAGGCGGCGGGTCCCTCGGGAACGGCGGCGGGCGTGGCGCCGGGCGCCGACGTCACGCTCTACGGCACCATCCGGAAGCCCGACGTGAGGAAAGCCTGGAAGAGCCGCCGGCCGGTGGCGGAAGCGTGGCTCGAAGACGCGTCGGGCCGCATCAAACTGATGTGGTTCTCCCAGCCCTACATCGCGAAGACGCTCGCCGACGGGATGGTGGTGAAGGTGGCGGGGCGCGTGGGCGGCGCGGGCGCGAAGACGTACCTCGCGAATCCGGACATCGAGCGGACGCCGGTCGCGCCCGAGGAGGCGCACGACACGCTCTTCGCGAAAAGCGGAGCGGACGCGGAGGGATCGTTCTATCCGGTGTATCCGGAGAGCGAGGGGATCTCCTCTCTTTGGTTCCTGCACGCGCTGAAGAAGGTCCTCGAGGCGCGTGCGCACGAGACGCTCGAGGACCCCCTGCCGCCGGGCATCCTCGCGCGCTACCACCTGCCGGCGCTCGGGGCGGCGCTCGTCTGGATGCACCGCCCCCGCCGTGCCGCCGACGCGGCGGCGGCGAAAAAACGGTTCGCGTTCGAGGAGATTTTCGCGCTCCAGCTCGCGCTCCAGCGCCGCCGCCGCGCGGCCGCGACGGCGGCGGCGCTCCCGGTCGCGGTCGACCGCGCGGCGCTCGAGAGCTTCGTTGCGTCGTTCCCCTTCCCCGCGACGCGGGCGCAGAGGAGCGCCATCGCCGCCATCGTCGCCGATTTCGAAAAAGCGCATCCGATGCTCCGCCTCCTCGAAGGCGACGTGGGCAGCGGCAAGACCGCGGTCGCGGCCGCGACCGCCTACCTCGTCGCCACCTCGAAGCCGCCGGGGCGCGTCGCCGGCGCGCTCCAGGTCGCGTACCTCTGCCCCACCGAGGTGCTCGCGAAACAGCACTTCTCCACCTTCGTGTCGTACTTCCGCGCCCACCCCATCCCCATCGGCCTCATCACGGGAAGCGAGTGCCGCAAGTTCCCGGCACGCGTGCGGTACGAGGAATCCGCGAAGCTCTCGAAGGCCGCGTTCAGAAAAATGGTCGCGAACGGCGAGATCCCCATCGTCATCGGCACGCACGCGCTCATCGAGAAGTCGCTCTCCTTCAAGCACCTCGCCTACGCCATCGTCGACGAGCAGCACCGCTTCGGCACCGTCCACCGGCAAAAGCTCGCGACGAAAGACGCGACGGTTCCGCATCTCCTTTCGATGACGGCGACGCCGATCCCGCGCACGCTCGCCCTCACTATCTACGGCGACCTCGACCTCTCGCTCCTCGACGAAATGCCGGAGGGGAGGAAGCCCGTCATCACGGAGATCGTGGGGCCGCGGGAGCGCGAGAAGGCCTATCGGCGCGTGCGCGCGGAGCTCGCGGCGGGGCGCCAGGCGTACGTCATCTGCCCGCGCATCGACGAGCCGGACCCGATGAAGCAGTTCGCGCTCCAGGCGAAGTCGGTCACGGCGGAAGCCGCGCGCCTCAAGAAAAGAGTTTTCCCGGACGCGGTCATCGGCATCCTCCACAGCAAGATGACGCCGGCGGAAAAGGAGAAGGCGATGCGCGCGTTCGAGAAGGGCGAGACCGATATCCTCGTCGCCACGTCCGTCGTCGAGGTCGGCGTGAACGTGCCGAACGCGACCGCCATCCTCATCGAGGGCGCCGAACGCTTCGGCCTCGCCCAGCTCCACCAGCTGCGCGGCCGGGTCATCCGCTCGGAGCGCCAGGCGTACTGCTTCGCGCTCCCGGAATCGTTCGGCCCGGCGACGCGCGAGCGCTTGAAAGCGTTCACGAGCGCGAAGAACGGTTTCGAGCTCGCCGAATACGACCTCGCGCTCCGGGGCGCGGGCGAGCTCACGGGCGGCAAGCAGTGGGGGGTCTCCGACATCGCGATGGAGGCCCTGAAAAACATAAAACTCGTGGAGGCCGCGCGCGCGGAAGCGGCGCGCCTCGTCGCGGAGGACCCCGATATCACGAAGCACCCCGCGCTCGCGCGCCGCGCGCGTGGCGCGGGCGAACAGATGCATCTGGAGTGACTCGCTGGTGCAGGATACTTGAGATAGCTCGAACGGTTTTTGCTGACCCGAACGCGGCGGAGCCGCACCGATGAAAACCGCCAAAGAACCTGTTAAAAACATCGGCTCGAACCATATTTTGCGAAACCGCGAATTCTCGTTTTCCCCGAAATCGCAATACGAAATGGCCGCCGCGCCGCTTGCGGCGCACTCTGCCAGCTTGCCATTTTCCAACTTGTACGCCCGGAGGGACTCGAACCCCCAACCAATCGCGTATAAGGCGACCGCTCTACCATTGAGCTACGGGCGTGCTTCCCCGCTTATCATATATCCTTTCCCCTCTTCCGAGGCAACTTCCTTTCGGACGTGGTACTCTTCACCGTGGGTTCGTTCATTGAAGTTCGGACGGGCCCGGGAGAAAGACCGCAAACTGTTTTTTAGGAAGGAAAAGGAAAATGTCTCTGGAAAAAAACGGGAACCGAAGGACGCTCGGCCTGCAGGAGCGGGAGCTCGTGTACGTCGAGTACGAGGGCGGCGGGCGGGTATTAGAAACACCGCTCGTCGCCGAGAAAGCAATTGAACGTGGGTTCGCCCGGAAGATCTCGCCTTCCGGGGCATCGGCGCAAAAACAAGATTGAGGGGGAGGCTGAGGGGGAGGCCTCCTCGTTTGGACCTCGGGCATGGCCCGAGGTTTTCCATTCGTTCTAAACCTCCCGTGCGATCGTGATGCCCTCCTCTCCGCGCTGTTTCGGCGCGATGCCGTGCGCGACGAGGATTTTTTCGAAGCCGTCGCGCTCGATGGTCTCTCTTTCGATGAGCGCCTTTGCGATGGCGTCGAGCGCTTCGCGGTGTTCCTCGATGACTTTCCGCGCGCGTTCTTTCGCTTCGTCGACGATACGCGAGACCTCGGCGTCGATTTTCGCCGCGACGTTTTCGGAATACGGCTCCTGGCCGAGCGAGCGCTCGCCGAACGCGATCGGCCCCAACTTCTCGCTCATGCCGTAGCGGGCGACCATATCGCGCGCGAGCGCGGTAATGACCGCGAGGTCGTTGCTCGGCCCCGTCGTCACGTCGTCGAAGAGCATCTCTTCCGCCACGTAGCCGCCGAGAGTCGCCGCGATATCGTCCAGGAACTGCTTTCTCGAGGACATCTTCTTGTCCTCGAACGGAAGCTTCAGCGTGTAGCCGGCGGCGCGCCCGCGGCTGATGACGGAAATCTTGTGCACCGGATCGGCGTTCGGCAGGATCGACGACACGAGCGCGTGCCCGGCTTCGTGGTATGCCGTGAGCTCCTTTTCTTTCTTCGAGAGCAGGTGGCTCTTGCGCTCGGGGCCGAGCATCACTTTCTCGATGGAGCGGATGAGGTCGTACTGCGTGATTTCTTTCCGATTCTCGCGCGCCGCGAGGATCGCCCCCTCGTTCATCAGGGAGTAGATCTCCGCGCCGGAGAAGCCGGGCGTGCGCTCGGCGATGACCGCGAGGTTCACGTCCGGGCCGAACGGCTTCGCGCGGGCGTGGATGGAGAGGATTTCCTCGCGCTCTTTGCGGTCCGGCAGGTCGATCGTCACGCGCCGGTCGAAGCGGCCGGGACGCAGCAAGGCCGGGTCGAGGACGTCCGGGCGGTTCGTCGCCGCCATCACGATGACTTTTTCCGCGGGCTCGAAGCCGTCCATCTCGACGAGGATCTGGTTCAGGGTCTGCTCGCGCTCGTCGTTGCCGCCGCCCACGCCCGCGCCGCGCACGCGCCCGACCGCGTCGATCTCATCTATGAAAATGATCGCCGGCGCCGCTTTCTTCGCGAGTTGGAAGAGGTCGCGCACGCGCGAGGCGCCGACGCCGACGAACATCTCGACGAACTCGGAGCCGCTGATGGTGAAGAACGGCACGCCCGCCTCGCCCGCGACCGCGCGGGCGAGGAGCGTCTTCCCCGTCCCGGGCGCGCCCATCAGGATGATGCCCTTCGGGATGCGCGCGCCGATGTCGAGGAACTTTTTCGGATTCTTGAGGAAGTCGACGATCTCGAGGAGCTCTTCCTTCGCTTCGCGCGCGCCGGCGACGTCCGCGAAAGTAACGCGCTGGGTCGTGTCCGCCGGATCGATGACGCGCGCTTTGGACTGGCCGAAGCTGAAGGCCTGCATTCCGGCGCCCCGCACCTGCCGCGAAAGGAACCAGAAGAGGAAAGCGATGAAGAGGAGCGTGACGAGGAAGGGCGCGAGCGTCACGAGCCAGAATTCGAAACCCGACTGCCCCTGGATGGTGATGGCCACCTTCGCGAGCTCCGCGGGGGTTACGCCGTAGGTCGCGAGCGTCTCCGGCAGGCCCGCGGCGGGATCCTTGCGCGAGATCTTCGTCGCGCCGCCGGCGTAGGTGAGGTCGAGCTCGTCGTTATTGACCGTGATCGAGGCCACCTTCCCCGCCGCGACATCGGCGGCGACCTGCGAGAGGGGGATTTCGTTTACGGGCTGGAAAATCCCGGCGATGAGCGAATACGCGCTCATGAGGAGAAGGAAGATGAGGACCGTCGTGACGAGATTCCCGAAGAAGGAGCCGCCCAGGGGCGACCTCCATCCGCCGAGCCGCGGGGGGACGGGTTTCTTTCCTCGGGGCTTCTTCGGGGGCAGGGCCGGCATCCCCGCAGTATACAAAAAATCCCCTCTTTTCCCAATTTGCCGCTATAATCCGCCTATGCTTGCCTACCGCGCTGAAATCGGAAGAATGCCCGTATGACTCTCGTCGAGAACAAGAAAGCCCGCCTTCGGTACGCCCTCCTCGAGACCTATGCGGCGGGTCTCGAACTCCTCGGCACCGAGGTGAAGGCCGTGCGCGCGCGGCTGGGGTCCTTGGACGGCGCGCGCGTCGTCGTGCGCGGCGGCGAGGCCTTCCTCGTGGGCGCGACCATACCGCCCTTCCAGGCGGCGAACGCGCCGCGGGGGTATGATCCCGAACGCGCGCGCCGTCTCCTCCTCGCGAAGAAGGAGATCGCCGCTCTCGCGGCCGCCGAAGCGAAAAAGGGCTTGACAGTTGTCCCGATTGAGTTGTATAGTGGCGGACGGAACGTGAAAGCGCGCATCGCCGTCGCGCGCGGCAAAGGGAAAACCGACCGCCGCGAGGATCTGAAGAGGCGCGACGCGCTTCGCGAGGCGGCGCGCGCCCTGAAACGCCGTTAGTGCGATCAGTCGCTCTGAGTCCGGATGCGCTCCGCGCATATGGCTTCGGAGGGGGTGACCGGCTTTGACGGTCTGTACATTGAAAGACGCGCGACGCGGTGCACGCCCGGCAGCCACCTAAATCCATCCGGGCACCAAACGTGCCAAGAACACTCTTGCACGCGTGACGTCCCCGTACTTCGGTATGAAGGACTTCGCGTTCGCCTACGCGTAAAGCGCTCGACGCTTTCGCCTAGCGCGACGTCCTCCCTCTCCCGGCGCTCACAGCGCGAGGGCGGGCGGAATCTTCTGTGAGCTAAGTGCGCGGCCGCCCGCCCGCGCACCGAACCCTCGGGCTCGGAGAGGAACGGTTTCGTCCCGGTTCCTCGCGTCCTCTCTCAGACCTTAACCAGGACTATGCGTCGTAGAAGCGCTTTCAGTGCCGGATTCGGACCGGGGTCCAATTCCCCGCACCTCCACCGACGTAGAACAATATGGGAGTATCAAAAATATCCTAGAAATAGGGTATTTTGCTATAATTTCCTCATGGCAACAATTCACAAAAAAGTCTGGAAAGAATACTTTGAAAAAATCGTCTCTGGTAAGAAGAAACTTGAACTACGGTTAGCTGATTTTGAAATCAACGAGGGAGACACTCTCGTTCTTGAAGAATGGGATAGAGACAAAAAGGACTACACGGGGAGAAAAATTGAAGTTATTGCAACCTACATTCTCAAGACAAAGGGACAAACTTTTTGGCCGCCTGAAGATGTGGAGAAATATGGTTTTCAGATCATCCAGTTTGAACCGAAAAACTGACAAGTTCTAACTTCTTCCACGCATCTCACCTAGACAACACTCGATTCGAATGTTTTACGCGTTCCATCAAACCGTTGATTTGCGCGCTTTCTTCCGCTTCAAACAAAGAGGCTCTAACGTCATTTATTAGTTTCCACAAAAAACACCGGCCCGCGTACGCGGGCCTGTGTTTTTCAGCCGATCGCGGTTCCTTCGCGGTGCGGCACCACCCAGTCCTTGAAGAGTGCGCGGAACTCGTCGCGGCGGTGCTCCATATCCACTTGCCGCACATGCTTCACGGGGGAACACTCCGGCGTGTATTCGTAGTGGCCGCGCACTTCCCCGTCCTCGAAGAGGCGCAGGTGGTACTGGTAGGTGAAATTCTCGACGAGGCGCAGCCCGACGAGCTCGCCCTCGTAACGCCACGCCATAAAGTGGTTGCCGAAACCCCGCGCGACGAGATAGTCGACGAAATCCGTGAGCGAGCGCCCGGGCGCGAGTTTTCCGAGGAGATAGTTCCCGCGCCCGGGGTACACGGCGACCCCGGCGGACGAGAGGAGCCCGCGCAAAAGCGGATGCGCGGGAGCGTAGAGGCGGCACATAAGGTACTTCACCCGCTCGTCGAACGCGGCGGGAAACGCCATTTTCGAGCGCGGAAGCGACCGTATCCACTTTTTCACATCCTTGCGTTTCCCTCCCATAGCGAGATGCCGTCGATATATCCGGATACTAGCGCATTTCCGCGCCCGCGGGAGCGGAATCCCCATAGTCCCGCAGTTAGGTATGCTTGGGGCATGCGCCCTCTCCCGAAAGAATGGTTCGCCGGTAGCGCACTCGAGCTCGCGCCGAGATTGCTCGGGAAAATCGTGCGGAAGGGCTCCTGTACGGGGATCATCGTCGAAACGGAGGCCTACGGCACCGACCCGGCGTCGCATGCTTATCGCATCACGCCGCGCAGCCGCCCGATGCGCGACACCTACGGACACTGGTACGTCTACTTCACCTACGGCATGCACTGGTGCGCGAACGTGACGGCGGATAAGGGCGGCGCGGGCGCCGTCCTCATTCGCGCCGTGGAGCCGGTGGAGGGCATCGCGCGGATGAAGCGCCGGCGCGAAACGGATGCCCTGAAAGAGCTTTGTTCCGGCCCCGCGAAATTCTGCGAGGCGTTCGGCATCACGGGAAAAGAAAACCGACGGCCGGTCGGCGGCGGCTTCGCGCTCTACGACGCCCCCGACATCCCGAAAAAAGACATCGGCGTCTCCGGCCGCATCGGCGTCCGGCGCGGCGCCGAACTCCCCTGGCGCTTTTATATTAAAGGCAGCCCGTTCGTGAGTCCCGTGCGCTGACTGCGGAGAGCATCGCTCAGGCGATCGCGTACGGCGGCCCGTATATGGACGCGCTCCAGCTCGATATGGCGTGGCCCGAACCGGACGCGGTCCGCAGCGGCGTCAGCGCGGGCGCGCACAGGCGCATCGAAGTGATCCTCCAGGTGGGAAGCGCCGCGTTCGCCGCGGTCGGCAACGGGCCGCGCGCGCTCGTGGGAAAACTCCGCGCGTACGACGGCGCCATCCAGCGCGTCCTGCTCGACAGGAGCGGCGGAAAGGGCGTCGCGCTCGTTCCGCAGGATCTCCTTCCCTTCGCGCGCGCGATCAGGGAAGAACTCCCCGGGCTCGGCATCGGCGTCGCCGGCGGACTCGGGGCGGAAAACGTGGACGGCCTCCTGGAACCGTTCGTCCGGGAGTTCCCCGATGTGAGCGTCGACGCACAGACCCTGCTCTGCGTCGGCGGTAACGCGCTCAATCCGCTCGACCTGAAGGCGGCCGAACTCTTCGCCGTCAGGTCTGCCGCGGTTCTCCCCTGATGCGGAACACCGCACCCCCGGATACCTTGTCCGGGGGTTTTCTTTAGGAGGCGCGGCGCGCTTTCGCGCGCTCGTTTTCGGTAAGGAACTGCTTGCGCAGGCGCACGCTTTTCGGCGCGATCTCGAGGTATTCGTCGTCCGCCATAATTTCGAGGCCGCGCTCGATGGTGAGCTCGTAAGGCGGGATGAGGTCGATGGCCTCGTCGGTGCCGGAGGCGCGGACGTTCGTGAGGTTCTTGTTTTTCGTCGGGTTCACCATCATCTCCTCGCCCTTCGCCGTGTTCCCGATGACCATCCCCTCGTACACCTCGGTCGCGGGCGTGACGTAGAGCGTGCCGCGCTCCTGCAGGTTCCAGAGCGAATAGCCGAGCGCCGTGCCGGTCGCCATCGAGATCATCGAGCCGACCTGCCGCTTGCGTATTTCGCCCGCGTACGGCTTGAAGCCGACGAAGCGCGACGAGAGGATGCCCTCGCCCTTCGTATCGATGACGAACTGGTTCTTGTAGCCGAGAAGCCCGCGGGTCGGCCCCTCGAGGGTCAGCCGCACGCCGCCGCCTTCCGGCGCCATATCCTTGAGGACGAATGCGCGGACGCCGAGCTTTTCGATGATCGCGCCCTGGAACGCACTCGGCGTATCGATGACGGCTTCTTCGAAGGGTTCGAGCGTTTCGCCGTTTTCTTCGCGCATAATGACCCGCGGCTGCGATACCTGGAGCTCGTAGCCCTCGCGGCGCATCGTCTCGAGGAGGACGGCGACGTGGAGCTCGCCGCGCCCCGACACGCGGAAAGAATCGGGGTTCGAGAAATCGACCTTGAGACCGACGTTCACTTCGAGTTCTTTGGCGAGCCGCTCGCGGATCTGGCGGCTCGTCACGAATTTCCCCTCCCGTCCGGCGAACGGCGAATTGTTCACGAGGAAATTGAGCGTGATCGTCGGTTCGTCGACCGCGATGGCCGGCAGGGGCGCTGCCGCCGTGTCTGTCGTCACCGTCTCGCCTATGTAAATGTCGGGAAGGCCGGCGATGAGCGCGATGTCTCCGGAGGCGGCCGAGGCCGCCTCCGCGCGGTCGAGGCCGGTGAAGGTGAAGACCTTCGTCGTGCGGCCCGCGCGCGTCTGTCCGTCCGGCTTTTTGATGAACACGTTCTGGTTCGGACGGACCGTGCCCGCATAGATGCGGACGACCGCGAGCCGGCCGAGGAAATTGTCGTAGGCGAGATTGAAGGGCTGGAGGAGGAGCGGCGCGTCCGCGCCCGCGTTCGCGCTGGCCGCCGGCACGTTTTCAAGAATGGCATCGAGGAGGGGCGCGAGGTCCGTGCGCGGATCGCCGAGGTTCCTCATCGCCACGCCGTCGCGGCTGATGGCGTAGACGACGGGGAAATCGCTCTGGGCGTCCGTCGCGCCGAGGTCGAGGAAGAGTTCGAGCACCTGCTCCTGCGCGCGCGCGGGATCGGCGGCCGGCTTGTCGATTTTGTTCAATACGACGATGGGCCGCAGCCCGAGTTCGAGCGACTTCTTCAGCACGAAGCGCGTCTGCGGCATCGGCCCTTCGGCCGCGTCGACGACGAGGAGCACCGAGTCGATGGAGCGCAGGACGCGCTCCACTTCGGAGCCGAAGTCCGCGTGCCCCGGCGTATCCACGATGTTTATTTTGGTACCTTTGTATTCCACCGCCGCGTTCTTGGCGTAAATGGTGATGCCGCGCTCGCGTTCGAGCGCGTTGCTGTCCATCGATACGCCTTCGGCCGCCGCCCCCGTCTGCTTCAGGATGGCGTCGGTCAAGGTCGTCTTCCCATGGTCGACGTGCGCGATGATGGCGATATTCCTAATTTCCATAAACGAAAAAAGCCCGCGGGCCGTGCTTGAAATATACAACAAAATGCGGCCGGCGCAAAGCGCCGGCAGTGAATTCTCACCCTAAACGCAACAAAGTTTGCAGGCTAATTGCACCACCCCGAGAGGGGTACATGCTCCGGCGTATATGGCACATACGCACATCGGG
>JAKAJJ010000009.1 GCA_021813835.1 bacterium
AGTTCAGGCGCTCATCACAAAGCTGAAAGACATCCTCTCCACCCCGAAGAAAATCCTCGCGGTCGTGAAGGCGGAGCTCGAGGAGCTCGCGCGGAAGTACGGCGACGAGCGCCGCACGAAGATCGTGAAGGGCGGCGTGAAGAACATTTCGCTCGAAGACCTCGTGCCGGACGAGGAATCGATGCTCGTCCTCACCCAGGGCGGCTACGTGAAGCGCACGAATCCGAGCGAGTACCGCAAGCAGAAGCGGGGCGGGGTGGGCGTCGTCGACATCGCGACGAAGGAGGAGGACGTCGTCACGCATTTCCTCGTCGCGAAAGCGCACTCGGACCTCCTTTTCTTCACCGATTTCGGCAAGGCGTATCAGCTCAAGATGTACGAGATCCCGGAAGGGAAGCGGGCGACCAAAGGAAAGAGCATCATGAATTTCCTCCCGCTCGCGCTCGAGGAGAAGGTGACGTCCATCCTCGCGGTGCCGAAGGGAGCGGCTCTCTCGGCTTCGTCGGTCGTCTTCGTGACCGAGTCGGGCGTTGTCAAGCGCGTCGCCGCGAAGTCCTTCGCGGACGTGCGCCATTCGGGCATCATCGCCATCACCTTGAAAAAGGGCGACCGGCTCGTTTCCGCCGGTCTCGCGGGCGCGGGCGATACCGTGTCCATCGTCACCGCGAAAGGGCAGTCCATCCGTTTCGAGGCGGAGGACGTGCGCGAAATGGGCCGTGCGGCCGGCGGCGTGCGCGGCATGAGCGTAAAGAAAGGCGACCGCGTGGTCTCGGCGGAAGTCATTCCCGCATCGGCCACGGACGCGTCCCTGCTCGTGATTATGAGCAAGGGCTACGGCAAGCGCACCAGGATGTCCGAATATAAGGTGCAGGGGCGCGGCGGCTCGGGCATCAAGACCGCGGAGGTGACGCCGAAGACGGGCGAAGTCATCGGCGCGCGTGTCGTTACCGGCGACCTCGCGGAAGAAGAACTCGTCGTCGTCTCGAAGAAAGGCCAGGTCATCCGCACCGCGGTCGCGGGGATCCCCTCTCTTTCGCGCGCCACCCAGGGCGTGCGCGTGATGAAGCTCTATGAGGGCGACTCTATCGCCTCCATGGCGGCGCTATAGCAAGATATGAAAAAAGTAGTGATCGCGGGGAGCGGATCATTACAGGATCGCATTGCGTATTGGGAGCAATTTTGGAAATCTCATGGATATTCGGTAACTGCTTCTCCGCAAGAGATTTCTCGGGAGGCATATCTAGACGAATACCCTGCGATACACGCGGAATTTTATACGGCGCTCAATAATGCAGACATCGTTTTCATTATGAACGAAGACAAGAACGGCATATCAGGATACATCGGTGCAGAAACATTTGCCGAATTGGCGCATGTTGTTGCAAACAGATTGCTCAAAGAACAGGAAACGCAAGTGATACTTTTTAAAATGCCTGAAAGTCGTGTTCAGTCGTATGAGGAGATAACGCTCTGGCATCGGCTTGGTTGGATTCAATTCCTCGATACTTTCAAGATATGAAAAAGCTCGTCGTTACCGTACCAGTAGCAGCTGCGGACAAAGTCCGGCAGGCGATAGGAGAAGCAGATGGCGGAAAAGTCGGGAATTATTCTTTCTGTAGTTGGAGTGTGCGCGGAACAGGGCGATTCTTGCCCGGCGAGGGCGCGCACCCGGCCATTGGCGAAGTGGGGAAGCCGGAAGAAGTTGAGGAAGAGTGCATAGAGGTGAATTGTGCCGACGAACTCGTCGCGGACGTAGTGTCCGCCATCCGCCGCACCCACCCCTACGAAGAACCCGCCATCGACATCTACCCCCTCGAAAATTGAGTCAGCGGCAATGTTGTTATCAACAGACGGTCGTCCGAAGATAACAATATTCTCTAGTAAGATGGAGAAATGGGGAAACTTGAGGAGGCGTCTCGGAAAAGGAAGAAAAAGCGGGATATCCAGAACGCGGTGCTTGCGGCGGTCGCGGTTACGGGTTCCGTAGTATTTGCCGCGATTGCAGGAAATGCGATACAGCTTCTCGATTATTTGCCGAACGAGAAATACAATCTGAGACACCAAGCGAAATCTGCGACGGGTCGGCTTGTCGCAAAAAGATACGCGAGCTGGGTGGAACGGGATGGGAAGAAATATCTGCGCATCACTCCGGCCGGGCGCAAGGTACTCGCGTTTGAGCAGGCGAAAGTCGCGCTGAAGAATCAGAAAAAGAAATGGGACGGGCGGTGGCGCATGGTTGCTTTTGATATCCCGGAGCGCCGGAGGGCGATACGTTCCCGCCTGCGCGCGGTTATGCAGGAGATAGGGTTTGTCCGATTGCAGGACAGCGTGTGGGTATATCCCTACGACTGCGAGGATTTCATCGCGCTTCTCAAGGCGGAACTCAAGATAGGGAAGGATGTTCTGTACGCCATCGCCGACACGATAGAACACGACAAAAATCTCCGCCGACAATTTGCTCTTCCTGTCACGTGATATTCCGAACCTTGTTATAACTGACGGTCGGCAAGGATAACAACATTAGATGCTCGGCGCAGGACGATCGGTGAGGCGACTCTCGAGCATTCCAAGGTCGAACCTTGGAATGCTCGTTGCGCGATTTCCGCAGCAAGAGTAGTGTCCCGGGAGAGGTCCTTTTCTTTCCCGTTCAATCCGCCTACGGAGGTTCACGATGAAAATCAGGGTGTTTTTCGGACCCGACCCGTATGTTATGGAGCACCTGCCGGACGGCGGCCCGGACACGTTCCAGGTATGGAAAGGCAACGGGAATGCGCACGGGAATAAAAACGGCGCGCCGCCCGCCCCGAAATCCGTCCCGGTCCGTTCATGGTTTGGTCCTGTCGCCATCCGCGAGCCGTCCTCCCAGAAGCGGGACGACGCCGTCCACGGCGAAATGTTCACGGAAGCACTCGGCGCCTTCCTCGCGAAAGAATTCCCCGGCGGCGTTCCCGCCTCGCACATGGCCGCGGACGAAATTCCCGGCGACCTCGCGGAAATGCGGTTCCGCATCGAGTACCAGGGCGCCGGACGGAAGGCGCATCTCTTCTTCGTCCGCCTTCTACAGGCGGCAGCGGCGTCGTTCGACGACCTCTCGCACGAGAAGACGGGCAATGTGATGGGGTTCGGCACGAGCGTGAAGGCGGCCGCTCTAATGGCGCTCGCGAGGAAGAAAGAACGGCACCGCAAGAGCCCCAGCTTCAATCGCCGATCGACCGCGCGCGGGCCGCGCCCGCACGAATAGGAATCACGCGGGTCGAGCAAGCCGCCCACCGGGCGGCTTTTTTGTTGATTAAGCGGCGGCTCCGCCGCCGCCCGTGGTATTTTTGTACGTATGAGCGCCCATTTCAGCGAGCCGCGTGGCATCGTTCCCCAGCTCGGCCTGCGCGGGGGGATGAAGGTCGGCGATTTCGGCGCGGGTTCGGGGCACTATGCGCGCGCCGCCGCCGCGGCCGTCGAGCCGGACGGGAAGGTATATGCCGTCGACATCCAGGAGGACGTGCTCAAGCACCTGAAGCTGAACGCGCACGAACAGTACCGCCGCGTCATCGACACCATCTGGGGCGACATCGAGAAGCCGGGCGGCACGCGCTTGCGCGACGCGTCGCTCGACGCCGTCATCCTCGCCAACACGCTCTTCCAGATCGACAACCGCGCGGGACTCATCGCCGAAATACGGCGGACTCTGAAGCCGGGAGGGAAGCTTCTCGTCGTGGACTGGGCGGGCAGCTACGGCGGCATCGGGCCGGCGCCCGGGCGCGTCGTTCCGGAACACGAAGCCGAGGCGCTCTTCATCAACGGCGGCTTCCATAAGGTAAAATCAGTGCGCGCCGGTGCGCACCACTACGGCGTCATCTTCACCTCCCCATGAAACTCACTCTCTTCCAAGGCATCCTGCTCGGCGTCTTCGGCATCGGGGCGCTCGTCGGCCTCTTCGTTTTTTCGACCTACACGAGCAAGAGCGGCGGCGCCGGAGCGGTCGGCGCCGTCGTCATCTGGGGTACCCTTCCCCAGAGCGCGATGAACGCGACTTTGACGGCGGCGGCGCAAGCCGACACGAGCTTGCGGAGCGTGTCCTACGTGCAAAAAGACCCGGCGACTTTGCCCTCCGACCTCGCCGCCGCCATCGCGACCGGCAACGCGCCCGACCTCGTCCTCGCGTCGCAGGAGGAGCTGCAGTCGCTCGCGAAGTTCATCGCGCCCATCGCTCCCTCGACGCTCTCCGCGAGCGCTTTCCAGAGCACGTTCGTGGAGGAGGGGGGGCTGTTCGCCTCGCCGGGCGGCGGCTACTACGGCGTTCCGTTCCTCGTCGATCCGCTCGTGCTTTTCTCGAACCGCTCCATCCTGTCTTCCGACGGCATCGCGCAGCCGCCCGCGACGTGGGAAGCGCTCGTCGGGCTCGTGCCGAGCGTCGCGGTGACGACGCCCGCGCGGCAGATCACGCGCGGGCTCATCGCGCTCGGCACCTACGGCAACGTGCACGACGCGCGCGGCATCCTCTCCGCGCTCTTCCTCCAGACCGGCGTGCCGATTTCCGCGTACTCGGCGGGCGGCGTCCTGTCCGGCGACCTCGGCGTTTCGACCACGGGCGGCGTGCCGCCCGGGCAGGCGGTGGTGACCTTCTACACCCAGTTCGCCGACCCGTCGAAGGTTTCCTACACCTGGAACGCGTCCCTGCCGGACTCCGAGCAGGCGTTCCTCTCGGGCGACCTCGCGCTCTACCTCGGCTACGCGTCCGAAGCGCGCTTTTTGCGGGCGGCGAACCCCAACCTCGATTTCGCGGTCACTCCCCTGCCGCAGCCGGCGACGGCGAGCGCGAAGAGCGCCTACGGCCTCGTCTACGCTTTTATGATCCCGCGCGGGGCGAAGAACGCTTCGGGCGCGTACCAGGCCGCCGCGCTTTTCACGAATTCGGCGGAGCAGGCGGCGGGGGCGTCGGCGACGGGGCTCGCGCCCGCCGTCCTGAGCCAGCTCGCGACGGCGCCCGCCGACCCCGTCGCCGAGGTCGCGTATGCCGAAGCGCTCTACAGCGAGGGGTGGCTGTCCCCAGCGCCCGCCGACACGGACAGCGTGTTTTCGGATATGATTGGGAACGTGATCAGCGGACGCTCCACCACCCTCACCGCCCTCGCGGTCGCCGAGCGCTCCCTCTCGTCGCTTCTAGAGCAATGACCCTCCGCCCGCTCGTTCTCGCCGCCGCCATCGCTTTCATTGCTTTCGTACCGCTCACACAGGCGGCGGTTACCGACTGCTCCATCCAAAAAGTAGGTGTGCCTTGTGTCACGTCCTCCGGCGGCACCGGCACATGCCAGCCGACCTACGACTACGCGAGCATGACCTGCCAGGCGACAGCGTCCCAAAACAATTCGCAAACCGGTCCGACCGTCCCCGCCGACGGCACGTATTCGAACACGGGTCCCACGGTGCCGTCGCCGGCGGGACAGACGGGAATTCCGCAATCGAACGGAACTAACGTGACGCTCACGAACCCCCTCAACACGGGCGGAGCGGATTGCAGCGCGAACGGCACCTGCCTCGAGGCCTTCCTCGGCGCCATCCTGCAGTTCGTCGTGCGCATCGGCTCCATCGCGGTCATCTTGATGCTCGTGTACGCGGGCTTCAAGTTCGTCACCGCGCGCGGCGAGCCGGGCAAGATAATCGAAGCGCGGACGATGCTCCTGTGGACGGTGATCGGCGCGCTCGTCCTCCTCGGGGCGCAGGCCATCGCGCTCGGCATCCAGGCGACCGTGCAGGCGATCTCCGTCGGCCAGTGATATGACCTTCGCGCAATTCGTCGGGAGCGGCTCGACCGGCATCATCGGCCTCCTCAACACCGTCGTCGTGCCGGTCATCTTCGCGCTCGCGTTCCTCGTCTTCATCTACGGCGTCGTGAAATACCTCTTCATCTCCGGCGGGGAAGAGACGAAGCGCACGGAAGGAAGGAATTTTATGCTCTGGGGCATCATCGGGATGGTCGTCCTCTTTTCGGTCTGGGGGCTCGTGAGCATCCTGTTATCCACGCTCGGCATCGCGCCGGCCGCCTAGCGTGTCATACTTCCCCTGTATGAAGACGCTCGCCCGCCTTGCCGCCCCCGCCGCCCTCTTCGCCGTTCCGGCTCTCGCCTTCGCCCAGCTCTCCGTCACCGTGTCGTACGGGGGCGGATGCGCGAGCGGGCTGTGCCAGGTCGCGAACAACATCCTCTACATCATCAATGCTGTCCTCGTGCCGGTCCTCTTCGCGCTCGCGTTCCTCGTCTTCCTTTACGGCATCGTGAAGGCCTATATCTTTTCCGAAGGCGATCCGGAGAGAGTGAAGGAGGGCCACAAGCTCATCCTCTGGGGCATCATCGGTTTCGTCGTGATGATCTCGCTTTGGGGGCTCGTGAACGTCGTCGCGAACACGTTCGGGCTCGCCGGCTACGCCGCGCCGCCCCTGCCGCGGTCGTACTAGGCTGCCGGGTATGAGGCGCTCCCTGTCATTGGCCGCCCCGCTCGCGCTCGCGGTTTTTCTGAGCGTTCCGTTTGCGGCCGCCGCGGCAATCGTTTCCTGCACGAGCACCAGCTGTCCCTCGGGATACGTCTGCAGTCAGTCCACCGGAACGTGCGTCCTTCCTTATTGCGTGCCGGGGTACATAGGCAAGAACTGCATCGCCGTGCCGACCGCGCAATCGCCGGGCGGCGTCAATCCCTCCTATCTCCGGCAATACAGCGGCCTCATCGTGAACGCCATCAACCTCTATATCGTCCCTGTCCTTTTCGCGGTCGCGTTCCTCGTCTTCCTCTGTGGGGTCTATAAGTACTTTATTCTCGGGGCGACGAACGAAGGCGAGAAGCGGGACGGACGGAAATTCGTATTCTGGAGCATCATCGGCTTCGTCGTCATCTTTTCCGTGTGGGGCCTCGTCGGACTTCTCGGGAGCACGTTCGGCCTTTCGCCGGGCGGCGGCGCCCCCCCGTACCCGACGCTCTAGCTGCTATCCACACGGGGAAGGCCGGGGCATTGAACGGGGCGGGAGGGAAAGCTACAATTACCCCGTTACCCACTTATTTACTCTATGAAAAAAGCCCTCGCCCTCGCTTCCGGAACGCTCGCGGCTCTCGCCCTGCCGCTCATCTCCTTCGCCGCCATCAACAACGTCTCGGATGCCGGCTCGTTCATCATCAATATCATCAACAACGTCATCGTCCCCGTGCTCTTCGCGGTCGCGTTCATCGTCTTCCTCTGGGGCGCGTTCCAGACCTTCATCCTCGGCGCCCAGTCCGATGACGTGAAGCAGAAGGGCAAGAACCACATGCTCTGGGGCCTCATCGGCTTCTTCGTGATGGTGTCCGTCTGGGGCCTCGTGAATATCCTCACGGGCACCATCAGCTTCGGCAATAACACCGGCCCTACGGGCGGAACGCCGAGGGCGGGCGTCCAGGTCGGCGGCTAAATGATCGTTCTCAACGCGTTTCTCACCAAGGTCGTCGCGCAGATAATCAATCCCGTCATCCTGCTCCTCGCGGCGGGGGCGTTCATTGTTTTCCTGTGGGGCGTCTTTGAGTTTATTCGGCAGGCCGGCGACGAGGGGAAAAGGGAAGAAGGCCGCCATGCGATTATGTGGGGCCTCATCGGACTCGTGGTCATTTTCGGGGCGTACGGCATCATCAACGTCGCGCTCGGCTCGTTCAACCTCGCGCCGCTCCAGAAGATCTCGCAGTGAAAAACGAAGGGCCGCGCGTACGCGCGGCCCGAAACTCCTACGGCGAATCGAAGTAGTGGCACCTCGATTCGCCCCGCGGAAGCTTGAGGAAGATGTACCGGACGTCCGCGACGCCCGTCTTCGCCTTGAACCGGATGAAGAGATTGCTATCGTCGACACGGTACTCTATGTCGACCATCCCCGCCTTGTCGGCGCAGAGGGTGTACCCTGCGTCGGCCGCTCCTTCGGCCGGCTGCATCCACGGCGTCGGTGCCACTCCGACGCCGTAGCACGTCCGTACCGCCGTTTTCGACGGTTCCGGGCATCCGCCCCCACCACCCGTCCCTCGGAAGAGATTCGGGGGAGAGTATCCTCCTCCGAGCAATAGCCCGAGGAGGAGTGTCCCGAGACCGATCACGACAATTCGAATTGTCGTGATCTCCCGCAGCCCGCAGAAAAACCTGCGGAGGGCGGTTACGAGCCGCCGAAGGCGGCCGATGCCGTCGCTCCTGTGCCAGGAGCAGGCGAAATCAAGTACCACTGCGGCGACAAGCGCCGCAAACGTCCATTTTACGATTTCCACGGCTTTTCCTCCCAAAAATCCAATTCGCTCGGGGTGAACGAATCACTAATTTACATAATACACTTTAATATAAATAAGTCAAGGTGCTGGGGGAGAGATTCGAACTCTCATGGGTTTCCCCGTCTGCTCCTAAGGCAGGTGCGTCTACCAATTTCGCCACCCCAGCGAAGCGATGGACAAACGTAATGATACCGCATCGGTATCATCCTCGTTTCGTCCGAGAGAGACGCGCTCGTTTTTGTCTTGGTGCGCCCACCAGGACTCGAACCTGGGACCTTCTCCTTAAGAGGGAGCAGCTCTACCAACTGAGCTATGGGCGCGCCGTCAGGAAACTTTACATGAAACAACCCGCGACTTCAAACGCGTATGCGCATAGCCGGCGAAGCGCCGCATCAGATCGCGCGTTACGGGCCCCGGCGCGCCGGCGCCGACAGCGCGCCCGTCGACCGACACGATGGGAACGATATCCTTGAACGACGACGTGATGAATACTTCGTCGGCGTCGAAAAGGGCCGGCAGGGATATCGCCGCTTCGCGGATCGGGTACGTTCCTTCCGCGAGCTCGAGCGTGACCGCGCGCGTGACGCCCTTCAGGACGTCGGCGCCGGGCGTATGCACGGCGCCGTCCTTCACGATGAATACGTTGCTCGTCGCGCATTCGAGGACGCGTCCGCCGCCCGTATAGAGGATTTCGATGGCGCCCGCCTCTTTGCGTTTCGGCTGGAGCGCCACGGCGGCGATGTAGTGGATGGTCTTCGTTTCCGGCATAAAACGCCGGTGCTCGTGCGTGATGAGAGACGCGCCGCGTTCGTAGTATTCGGCCGGAAGCGGCTCATGCGGCGCGGCGGCGATGAAGAGCGTCTCGCGCCCGGGCACGTGCTCGAGGCCGCCCTGCGCTTCGCCGCCCGTGAGCACCATACGGATGTTCGCGCGCGCGTCCGGCGCGTTGTGCGCGGCGAGCGCGCGCATCGCCTCGCGCGCCTCCTCCTTCGACGACGGGAGCAAGAGGCCGAGCTTGCCGGCGGACCTCTCGAACCGCTCCCAGTGGTCGTCGTACCGGAAGGGTTCGCCGCCGAAGGCCGCGATGCCTTCGTAGATGCCGAAGCCGCGGAGCATCCCGAGATCGGAAATGCCGACCCGCGCCTGCGCGAGGGGAAGGACGGCGCCATTCAAATAGCAGACGGGCTCCATACGCATCCGGATTGTATCAGACGCCCGCACGGGCTTCGAAAAAAGAAAAGCCTCCGCGAACATCCGTTCGCGGGGGCTTGTGGGAAGCTCAGCCGAGGCCGAGCGCCTCTCTTACTTCCGGTTCGAGAAAGCACCGGATTCCTCGTCTGCCGGCCGCGATTATGGTGAGCGTCACGATGCTCACTTCTATCGCGTAATGCTTTTCCGTCGGAATGGAGTATTCCTCGGGAAGCTGCTCCGGCATCCCGTCGAAGTATGCGTCGACGTAGGCCTTCCGGTCCGCCTCGCTCAGGTGGAGCGAGAATCCGTCGGGGCCGGCGTCTGCGCCGTACCACGACTTCCTCCATAACTGGACGACCGCGCCACAGCTCCGCTGTCTACTTTTTTCCATAGAATCTCTCCGGAACGCTATCTGCGTAAACTATACAATAGTATTTATATCTTGCAAATGTGCCGAGAGTGAGAGTCGAACTCACATAAAGGTTTTTAGGCCTTTCCCGGGTTTTAAGCCCGGTGCGTCTACCCGTTCCGCCATCTCGGCATCGCACGTGAGGCCCGAGCGGGAATCGAACCCGCGCATAACGGTTTTGCAGACCGTCGTGTTACCCCTTCACCATCGGGCCGTTCCGCTGATGATACTACGGATTTTTCGAGAGTTTGTCTAACCGCTGGCGGTTCCGCTCTCCGGTATCGAGGAGAAAATCGACGCGCGGCAGAGGCGAGAGGCGCGTGTGCTCTTTGAGATGGTCCGAAAACGCTTCGCGGCGTCGCTCGAGGAAGGCGAGCGCCGCGAGCGCGCTCGCCGCCGGAAAGACGCTCACGTACACCGCGACGCGCTCGCCGCGCGCTTCGGGTTCGGAGCGCGTCACGGTGATGAGCGACTGCGTGCCGGCTTCGCGGGAGATGAACACCGCGGCTTCGTGCGCGACGAGCTCCGCCGCGCGCTTGCGGTGGCGGCTCGATCCGCCCGCCGGGTCGGTGCCGCTCATAGCGTGGCGACGGTAAACGCGACGAGCTCGTCTCCCGGCGCGGCAAGGGCGCGCGCCGTGATCTCCGTGCCGAAATCGCCTTCCGTCCTGATCTCCTTTACGTCCGCGCGCGCCTGCTGGAGGTTCGCGACCTGGCCGCGGGCGAACTCCTCGCCCTTGCGCAGTATCTTCACGGCATCGCCGACGGCGAAGAACCCCGAGACGAGGCGGACGCCGAGCACCTGCTTCCTCGCGCTCGACGAGAAGGCCTTGAGCACTTTCGCCCGGCCGAGCTCTTCCTCGGCCGCGATCGCCGGAGCCCGCGCCGCGAGGAGGCCGGCGATCCGTTTCGAAAGCTCGTAAATGACGGCGAAAGACTCGATGGCGACGCCGTCGCGCTGAGCGAGGTCGCGCGCGATGGGATCCGTCGCGACGTTGAACGCGATGATCGTTCCGCCCGTCGCCGCCGCGGTCTTCACGTCGCCTTCCGAGACGCTGCCGACGCCCGAGGAAATGATGCGGAGCGCGGCGCGCTCGTGAGCGATCTTCGCGAGCTCGTGGAGGATGGCGTCGGCCGAGCCGGCGACGTCCGCCTTTACGACGAGCGGGAGCTCGACGATGCCCGCCGCCGCGGCGCGCTCCGGCGGAGCGGCGGATCCCGCGGCGGATCCCGCGGCGAGCGCCTCGGCTTCCTTCTTCGTTCCCGCGACGCTGAAGAGCGCGCCGGAGGGGGGAAGCGTGCTGAATCCGGAGATGCGCGCGGGCTCCGACGGCCCCGCCCGCTCGACGCGCTCGCCGCGGAAATTCTCGATGAAGCGTATCGGAGCGTACGCGGCGCCGGCGACGACGAACGCGCCCTTCGCGAGAGTCCCGTCTTTCACGATGAGGGTCGCCGACGCGCCGCGCTTCGGGTCCTGCGTCGCTTCGAGCACGAAGCCCGTCGCAGGGTGCCCCGGGTCGGCGGAGAGTCCCGTGAGGTCGGCCGCAAGCAGGACGAGGTCGAGGAGCTCCGGCACGCCCGCGCCGGTTTTCGACGAGATCGGCGCGTACGCTATGTCGCCGCCGAGGCCCTCGAGGTAGATGCCGTGCTCGAGGAGCGAGGCCTTCGCGCGCTCCTCGTCCGCGCCGGGCTTGTCGATCTTCGTGAGCGCGACGATGAAAGGGATGCCGGCTTCCTTGATGGCGGCGAGCGCGTCCAAGGTCTGCGGCATCACGCCCTCGTCCGCGGCGACGACGAGGATGGCGATGTCCGCGGCCGCCGCGCCGCGCGCCCGGAGCGCCTTGAAGGCCTCGTGGCCGGGCGTGTCGAGGAAGGTTGCCGGGCGGCCGTTATGGAGCGCGACGTACGCGGCGACGTGCTGGGTGATGCCGCCAGCCTCGCCCGCGACGACGTTCGTCTTCCGGATGTAGTCGAGGAGGGACGACTTCCCATGGTCTATATGGCCCATCACCGCGATGACGGGCGAGCGTGCTTCCCGCGCCATAGTGCGCCCATTTCATCACAAAAATCGCGTCGCCGCAATCGTGTAAAATGAGCGGTATGTTCCGGACGCGCACCTACCTCGATTATGCGGCGGGCGCCGCCGCGAACCCGTCTTCGCCGCACCGGGAGGGGCTCCGGGCGAAGAAAATCCTCGACGGCGCGCGCGCGAAAATCGCGCGCCTCGTCGAGGCGAAGCCGGACGACGTCGTTTTCACGAGCGGCGCGACGGAAGCGAACGCGCTCGCCATCCTGGGGCACATCCGCGCGCTTCGCGCTCTCGGCGGGAGAGCGCATTTTTTATACCTGCCGAGCGCGCACGCTTCCGTCGTCGAGAATGCGCGCCTTCTCGCCGCGGAGGGCGTTGCCGTCGAGGAACTTCCGCTTGCGGGCGCGCGCGTCGACCTCGGGCGCCTGCGCGAGATGCTGAGGGAAGAAACGGCGCTCGTCGCGATGGACGCCGTCTGCGGCGAGACGGGCGTCGTCTGGAACACGCGCGAGGTGCGGCGCACGCTCGACGAGGCGCGCCCGGACGGCCCGCGTATTCTCCTTCTTGCGGACGCGAGTCAGGCGCCGCTTACCGAGAAGCTGTCGCGGGAGCATTTCGGCGCGGATCTGCTCGTCCTCGACGCGTCGAAGGCGGGCGCGCCGCGCGGCATCGGAGCGCTCATCGCGCGCCGCAGCATCCCGCTTCTCCCGCTCTACCGCGGCGGCGGCCAGGAGCGCGGCGCGCGGCCCGGGAGCGAGACGCCGGATCT
>JAKAJJ010000010.1 GCA_021813835.1 bacterium
AGCCGTCGCGCTCTTTTACTTCATCCGCTCCATTTTCGTATCGCTCACGCACATCAGCCCCTATCCCTACCACGCCGCGCTTGACGCATCGTTCTTCACCACGTCGCACTTCTTCCAGGTGTTCTTCACGGGCGACGACCTCTTTTTCTCCGGCCACACCGGGCTTCCCTTCCTGATGGCGCTCATTTTCTGGGACACGCCGGCCTTGCGGTACGTATTTCTCGCCCTCTCGGCCGTCTTCGGCGCGGTCGTGCTCCTCGGCCACCTGCACTACTCCATCGACGTTTTCTCGGCGTACTTCATCACGTACGCCATCTACGTCATGGCCAAGAAAATATTTCGGGGAGATTACCGGAGAACTCTTCCGCGGGCGGCATAAAGACGAGGAGTATGCCCGCTCTCGAGCCGAATGCCGGAAAAGCGCTCGAAACCGCCGCGGGCGGCTCCCGTTACCTGCGGTTCCCCGTGAAGACGCGGCTTATCAGGCCGGGCGACGACCTGATGGCGCTCATCGCCGAGTACGCCGCGCCGCACCTGCGCGGCGGCGATCTCCTCTTCGTGAGCGAAAAAGTCGTCTGCATCACGCAGGGGCGCATCGTCCGTGCGGCCGACGTGCGGACCTCGCGGCTCGCGCGGCTCCTCGCGCGCAAAGTGCGCAACTACGCCGGCACGCCGCAGTTCCGCGGGCTCGGCCACGGCACCGCCCCCGCGATGCAGCTCCTCATCGAGGAGGCCGGGTACCCGCGGACGCTCCTGGCCGCGGCGGCCGCGGCGCTCACGCGCCCGCTCGGCATAAAAGGCGCGTTCTATTTCATCGTCGGGAAGCGGGCCAAATCCATCGACTGCCCGATGTCCTGGACCATCGGCGAGTTCAAGGACTACGCGAAGCGCGCGCCGCAGGACCCGAACGGCGTCGCGCGCGCCATCGCGGCGCGCTTCGGCGCGGACACGGTCATCATCGACGCCAACTACCGCGGCGCGTTCTCGCTCGGCAAATCGACGAACGCCGTCGGCGAGAAGTTCGTCCGCGCCGTGCTTTCCGACAACCCCGCCGGCCAGGACAGCGAGATGACGCCGCTGCTCATCATCCGCAAGGCGGGCTAGGTGCGCGGGTCGGACTCCTTCCACTCGACGAGCCGTCCGGCGGCAAGCTCCATCGGGTCGGCGCGCCGGACATAGCGCCAATTCCCTCTCGGGACGAGGAAATAATGCTTGCGCTCCGCGAGCGCGTCGGCGACATTCCAGAGGCCGTCCGGCGCCGTGATCCACGCCGTGCCGAACCGGCGCATATCGAGCGGCCGGCTGTAGCATTCGAGCGTTTTCTCCCCGGTCGCGTTCAAGAACCATTCATGGAAATACGAGAGGGCGAGCTCGCGGAGCGTGCGGTAGACCGGATCGCGGAAGCGGATGGTGGGGTGGTTCGTTTTGCTCGTGGCGCCCCAGCGTCCGCCGCGGCGATAGAGGGCGACGACGTGGTCGTCGTCGCCCTTCCCGAACCGCGCCGAGAGGTTCATTATGAGCGGCGGCTCGCCATGGAGCCAGAGCGCGAGAGCGGCCAGCAGCGCGCCTTCCATGCAGTGCGCCTTCTTTTTCCTCAGGACGCGCTCGGGCGAATGCTGGGTGGCTCCCTCTTTCTCCCAGTTCATCGGGAGCGCGTCGAGGAAGTCCTGGGTCTTCGCGGGCGTCGCAAGGCGCATAAGGAGCGCGTAGTCGCGGGAGGAAAGTCCCGATCGCGCGCGGGTGAGCCGGTGCATAGGCACCAGCATAGCGCAGAAAAGAATCGGCGCGGCGCGGAAAATAGAGCGCCCCGCCGTCCGGTGGGGCGCTCTTCGCGCGGCTGCAGAAGGGCACCTTCTGCAGGGAATGCGCGGGGTGATTTATTCGAGCGCGAGGGAGCGCGGGCCCGTGACGAGCGCCGCGAGTTCGTCCTGCGTCTTCGGCAGGTCGCCCGGGCGGGCGGGGTCGAGGCGGCCGACGACGCGAATCGATACGCCGTGGCAGAGCCCGAGGACCGTCGCCGCGTTCTTCGTGCGGCCGTCGGCCATCACGTAGTTCGATTTCGTGCTGAACAGGATATCGATGCGGTCCGCGTAGCGCGCGTTCATCGTGTCCGCGATGACGCGGTAGCCGATGAGGGGCGCGACGATGCCGTACCCGCACGTGCCGCCCGCGGCCGCCGGGCCGCTGATCTCGATGATCGTGCCGAACGGGAGCGCGGCGGCGAGGTCGCGCGAACGCGCCGCGATGATTTCCGGGTTCGAATACGCCCCCGACGCGGTGACGAGCGGATCGCTGTCGGTCTGCGCCGGAACGGCGTTATAGCCGGTAAGCGCCACCAAGTAGCCCGGCGGAACCGGCAGCGCGGGCGCGTCCGCATGCGCGGGTAGCGCCGCGGCGGCTCCGGACAAAAAGAAAAGGCCCATAAGGGCTGCGATAGGCATTGAATTGAATTATCGAAATAGCAAGGCGCTATCTCGTTGTTTCAATCCTAACATATTGACAATATATTGTCAATAGGTTGTACTAAGTCAACGCGTTGTTGACACTTTCTAGGTACGCTTCGAGTCTTCCGAACGGCGTGGTGCCGAGCGATTGGTGGACGCGTGTTTGGTTGTACCAGTCCACATACGCATACAGATAGCGTCGACGGTGGGCTCTCGAGACGTGATTCGAGCGAGTCTTGCTGTGCCATTCTGTCATCAGAGTCTTGATGAACCGCTCAGCCTTGCCGTTGGTCCAGGGATGCTTCACTTTCGTGAACGCTTGGCTCATGCCCGTCTCTCGACAAAACGCCACCACCGGATGATCAGCCCGGCCGCGGTACTCGCTCCCATTGTCTGAATAGATACCGGTCACAGGGAACGGGAGGACTCGTTTGCTCTCGGCAAGGAACATAGCGGCCGAGTATGCCGTCTTGTCAGGAAATATATCGGCGAAGGCCGTGCGCGAATGGTCGTCAACGGCAACAAACGGGTATTCCCTCGGCTGTACGGCCGCTTCGCCGCGCAGAAGTGGCAGGCGCTTCGTGTCGAGGTGCAGCATCTCTCCTGGTATGGCTTTCTCATAGCGGTTCAGGCGGTGCGCTTTGCGAGCTGTTTTCTCCGCAACGCGCTTCTCGGTTGCTGCCAGCCTTCGAAACCCGTACAGAATGGTACGATACCGATGATTCATCGAGGAGCGGTTCTGGAACACCTGCAGGCGAGCATCTTTGAGTGTCTCGTATACCGTTTCTCTCGATACTTTGTATTCTCGAGCGAGGTCAGCCACTCGGCCGCCCATACTCCATCTGCGGAACATCTCACGCCGTTGGTACGGCAACAATTTGGTATTCTTGTGCATGCGAAAGGCGTTGGCGATTAATGGTCTGAACACCAAAATCGTACCGCGCCTTTCGCGCTTTCAATGAGCATTCGCTGGCACCTAAGGTGTCAACAACCCGATACTAACGTACATATCTCGATCAAACACTTTCGTCATATTCTCTGAACGAAACGAAGAACATTCATCTTCGACAACGGACCCGAATTTTCAGACGGGGAGCGCCTTGAAGAGAAGAGTGGTGCGACCGTGTATTTTGCGTATCCGTACCCCTTCTGGGAGCGTGGCTCAAACGAGAACACCAACGGCCCTTTGCGGCAGTATCTCCCGAGATCGCTCGACTTCAATCTCGCCATGCCGGCAGAGCTTGCCCATGCAGTACGCCGAATCTTAGAGTGCTAATTCACTTGTGGTATGTGGTAGATTATGTTTCTATGACTTACACAGCAAAAACATTCAGCCTCCCCGCCCTTCCCGGGCTGTCGGAGAAGCAGATAAAGGTGCATCTCGGTTTGTATGAAGGCTATGTGAAAAACGTGAATCTTCTCCTTGAGACACTCAAAGGATATGCGGCCTATGGCGACAAAGCGACCGAAGGCGACAAATACGCGATAACCGAACTGCGCCGCCGCTTCGCCTTCGAGTTTGACGGCATGCGGATGCACGAATACTACTTCGAGCAGTTTGAGGGCGAAAAAGGCGGGAGCCCCGAATCAGCGCTCGCAAAAGCGGCCGCCGAGAAATACGGAAGCGGCGAGGACTTCATCAAGCATATAAAGGAAGTTGCAGGGAGCCGCGGCATCGGCTGGGTGGTCGTGTATTACGATCCTCGCGGAAAGTCGCTCCACACGGTCTTCGTGGGTGATCACGAGCTCGGACAGCTCGCCGGCTTGCCCGTTCTCCTCGCCCTCGATATGTGGGAGCATGCCTTTATGGTGGATTACGTTCCCGCCGAGAAGAAGAATTATGTGGACGCCTTTTTCGCGAACTTGAACTGGAGCGTCGTGGAAAAGCGTTTTGATGCGGCGATGAGCGCAGCGTAACCGATAATCACGAGCCAGAACGGAAAGGGCGGAAGCGCAAAGGCCGCGAACGGGAGTTCGGCGGCCTTTTGCGCTATGAAGATGAAATAGCGCATCAGGACGAGCGCGGGGAATCCCGCGATGGTGGCAACGGGCGGAAAGAAAGTCCCGATGGTCATGCCGACGACGCCCGCAATGGCGGAGAAAGCCATTGCGAGCGGAACGAAAGTATTCACGAGAAGATTTGCCGGCAGGGCGACAAGCGAGAGGAGCCCGATGTTGTACACGAGGAGAGGAAGGACGGCGATTTGCGCGGCGAGCGTTGTTGCGACCGCATTCTTCCAGAACCCATGTTTCGACTTCGTAAGTCCCTCATCAGATGATGGATTTACGAAGTCCATCATTCTTTCGATAATCGGAGCGAGCCAGATGATGCCGGCCGTCGCCGCGACCGAGAGGCCGAAACCGGGGTCGAAGGCAAGATAGAGCGGATTCCATATGAGCATCAGGAGGACGGCGACAAGGAGCGCGCGGCTCGCGGCGTAGGAACGGCCGGTCGCGCGCGCATAGAGCGCGATGAGCGCCATAATCGCGGCGCGCACGGCCGTGGCGGAGATGCCGGCGATGCCGACAAAGAGGAGGAGCGCCGCCCCGCCGGCGAAGAACTGGAGCCGCCGCGGCAGGAGAAGGAGTGCGAGGAATGCCATCACCCACTCGGCCACTATCATCACGTTGTATCCGGAGAGCACGATGATCTGCACGAGCCCCGAGCGCGTGAACGCGCCGGTGAGCTTCGGGCCGAGCCCCGCCTTCCCTCCTATGACGATGCCGCCCGCGAGCGCCGCGGCGGGCATCGGCAATGCGCGGTCGAGCCCGTCCAAGAATGAATGCTTCACGCGCGCGAGCGCGGCAGACACGGAATACCACGGCGCCCGCTCCACGGTATATATTGAGCCGAATGAAATGAGGAAGCGGATACCGCGCGCCTGCAGATATTTGTCGTAACGGAAGGTTCTTCCATTTTCAGTTTCAAATGCTTGCGGGAGCGAGAGCGTCCCGTTCACGCGCACGCGGTCGCCCACGCGGACGTCGGCCGAAAGCGGCATTACCGCGAGCATGCCCGCGACACTCTCGCCCGAGCGCACCTCGATAGCGATGCGCTGGCTCTTCTCGCGCACGTCCGGGTCGCTCACCACGACGCCCTCGTATGACACGCGGTGGCGCAGGTCGCGCAGAAACGCTTCCGGCGCGGGCGTATCGGCGACCGCCGAGCGCGCCATTCCGAATGCGACGCACAGCAAAAACGCCGCGGCGAGCGAGTACGCCCGCCGCGGCTCCGCAAAAAGCATTGCTCCGCCGAACAGCGCCGCGAGAATCAGCACAAACGCCGCCGGCTCCCAGCCGAAATAAAAAAGCGAGCGGAAAAATATTCCGCCCGCGAATCCTGACACAGCGGCGATAAGAATGCCCATAAGGGTATCCTAACAAAGAGTTTCCAGAGAAATAGCATCTATCAAAGACTTGTCGCTATAGCGACAAGTTGTGTATAGCTGTTCATGAAGGAAAAAGAGAAAGCGAGCGGAGAAATACCCCGCTCGCAAATCCCGCAACAATGGCGACGAGATAGCCCATCTAGAACACACGAACGCCGAGAGGAACTTCGGATTGAGGGGTGAGATAAATAGTCTCCCTCTTTTCATTCGGAACCCCAAGAATGAGAACCTCTGATTTTTCCGGCCCCATTTGTTTAGTGCCGAGATTTATGACCGCGACAACCTGCTTCCCCACCAACTCTTCTTTTGAATAATTACGATAGGCCCCACAAGAAACTTTTGTCCCCACTTCCGCACCGAAATCTACCATGATGCGATACGTAGGTTTCTTCGTTTGTGCATCCTCCACCTTCACTATTTTGCCGACCCGTATATCGAGCGCGTCAAAATTTCCAAATGTGGCGATGTCTTTCATTGCTCAAGTATATCTTACGAGCTATGGGTCAGAGACTCAAGCCCCGATCCATCGCTTCGTTCGCGAGGGCGTCTGCGTCACTATTTTCAGCACGCGGGACGTGGGTGAATGAAACGCTTTTGAAAGTCGCGGCGAGCCTTGCGAGCCGCGCATGCTGCGCTTTCATCGCGGGGTGCTTCACTTTATAGACGCCCTTCATCTGCTTCACGACGAGCTCGCTGTCCATCTTCACCGCCACCGTCGTCGCGCCCGCCTTCTTCGTGCCGATGAGTTTCGCGAGCGCCTGGAAAGCGAGGATGACCGCCTCGTATTCGGCGTAGTTGTTGGTACGCGTGCCGAGGAACTCTGAGACGCTCGCGACCGAGTTCCCCAGGTGGTCGCGTATCATCGCGCCCGCGCCCGCGGGGCCCGGGTTCCCGCGCGACCCCCCGTCGGCGTGGATGGTGAATTTCATAGGGCCCACTATACAACCCGGATATCCAAAAGTCGCAGGCGGACGGGAGTGCCGCGGGAGAAGGTGTCGCGCTCGAGGTGCGCGAGCAGATTCGCGCGGGAACCGCGCGCGAGCGCATCGGCCGTGCGCGCGACCGCGCCTTTTACGAAAAACGTGACCGCATCAACGGTGCCGTCGCCGTCGTTCACGTCGATTTTCAATTTCAAATGCTCCTTTCCTTTCCCGAAGCGTGAAATCCCGCGCAGCGTAACCTCGCGGAGCAGAAACACGGGCTTCGGATTTTGCTGGCCGAACGGCGCGAGTTTCTCCACCTTCTTGAGGAATGCGTGCGTCGCTTCCTCCGGAGTGATGACGGCGTCCGCGCGCATCGCGAGGTCGTCCTCTTCCGCGGGCGCGGGGAGCTTCGCATGCGCTTCCACCAAACGGTCCTCCAAGAAAAATACTTCCGTATCCAGCACGGTGAAACCGCCCGCCGCCGCGTGTCCGCCAAATTCAACAAACGTATTTTCGGCCGCCTGCATCAGTTCCAGGATGTGCGTCGCGCCTCCCGAACGCACCGAACCTTTCAAGCTCATGTTCCCTTCGCGCCCCCAGAGGAAGACCGGCCGCTCGTACTCGTCCGCAATCGTGTTCGCGACGAGGCCGAGGAGCGCGGGCCGCCACTCGGGGTCGCCGAGAGCGATGACGCTCCGCACCGCGCGCTCTTTCAGCCGCGCGTGCACGGCGCGCGTGATGGCGCCCGCCTGCGCTTTCCGCTCCCGGTTCATCTTCTCCAGCTTCTTCGCGAGCAGGTCGGCTTCGCTCTCGTCATTCGTTGTAAAAAGTTGAAATGCGTCGCGCGCTTCCCCCATCCGGCTCGCGGCGTTCACGCGCGGCGCGATCAGAAAGCCGACGTCGTCTTCCGAAATGGCGCGCTGTTCCACGCGCATCCCGCGGAGCAATTTTTGGAGCCCGATGCGCGGAGATTTGCGCATCACCCTGAGCCCGTACGCGGCGAGCACGCGGTTCTCGCCGACAAGCGGCACCATGTCCGCGATGGTCGCGAGCCCGACCATATCCAGAAGCCACTTCTCCCATCCTTCCGGCACGCGTTCGCGCAGTTCGGGCGCCATCTGGAGCGTCGCGCACACGAGCTTCCACGCGACGCCCGAGCCGCAGAGACTTTTATGCGGATATGTTTCATCGGGCCGCGCGTTCGGATTCAGCACTGCAAACGCGTCCGGCAATTTCTCTTGCGGTAAATGGTGGTCGGTGACGATGATGTCCATCCCCGCGCCGTTTGCGCGCGCGACGGGCGCGACATCCGTGATGCCGGAGTCCACCGTGACGACGAGCGTTACGCCGTTCTTTGCGAGCTTCTCAATTCCGCTCACATTCATCCCATACCCTTCTTCATGCCTGTGAGGTATGTAATTTTCAAAATTCGCACCGGTTTTTTTCAGGAAGTCGTGGAGAATGACGGCGCCCGGAATGCCGTCGCAATCATAATCGCTCCACACCGCGATTTTTTCTCCGGAAGTTATGGCGCGCGCGAAACGCTCCGCCGCCTTTTCCATATCAACCATCAGGAACGGGTCGTGGAGATGCTCGTCGTAGGACGGATTCAGAAATCTCTCCGCCTCTTCTTGCGTGGCGATGCCGCGGCGCGCAAGCAGCGCCGCCGAGAGATCGTCGTAGGCGGCGAGCTCGCCGCGCACCGCTTCGTCGAGCGGCTCGTAGAGCGTGAACATCGCGCTATTGTATACTGCCCCGCATATGGAGGACACCGTGTTCGCGAAAATCATCCGGCGCGAATTGCCCGCCGACATCGTCTACGAGGACGCCGACACGCTCGCCTTCCTCGACATCCACCCGAACAATCCCGGCCACACGCTCGTCGTTCCCAAAAAGCCCTTCCGAAATATTTTCGACATCGACGACGAAACGCTCACCGCGACCTGGCGCGCGGTGCGGAAAATCGCGCGGGCGGTGCAGGCGGCGACCGGCGCCGAGGGCTTGAACGTAAATACGAACAACGGATCGGCCGCGGGACAGGTCGTTTTCCATTACCATGTGCATATCATCCCGCGCTTCGCCGACGACGGGTTCCGGCTCTGGCCCGGCAAAGCGTACCCGAGCGCCGCGGCCTCCGCGGCGCTCGCGGAGAAAATACGTCACGCGCTCGCGTGACGCTTGAGCGCGTCGATGCCCGGGAGCGTTCCCTGCGCGAGGAAATCGAGCATTGCCCCGCCGCCGGTCGAAACGAAAGAAAAGCGCGACAGGAGGCCGAGATTCTCGATGGAGGCGACCGTATCGCCGCCGCCGACGGTCGATTGCGCGCGCGAAGCGGCGACGGCGCGCGCGAGCGCGTCGGTCGCGTCGGTAAAGCCGTTCTCGTAATTCCCGAGCGGGCCGTTCCAGAGAATCGTTCTCGCTTTCTGCGCGAGATCGGCGAGAAGCGCGCTCGTCGCCGGCCCGTGGTCGAGGATAATTTCGTCCGGCGCGACCTCGCCGGCCGCCCGTATCCGGGCGCGCTGGCGCATATCGATAGCGCCGCGGGCTTCGGCGGGAACCGCGAGCGAGTCGATAGGCAGGACGAGCTTCGGATTCGCGAGAAGCGCCCGCACGTCCTGTTCGTCGGCGCCCGAGACGAGCGACTTCCCCACCTCCTGCCCGCTTGCCTTGAGGAAATCGTTCGCAAGCGCGCCGCCGATGAACACCTTGTCGTAGCTCTCGAAGAGCGTCGCGAGCACCGCCTCTTTCGTCTCGAATTTCGCGCCGCCGATGACCGCGAACGCCGGATGCGCGGGCGCGAGCGCCGCGGAGAGCGCCGCCACCTCTTCCTCGAGGAGGAGGCCGGCATACGACGGAAGAAGTTCCGGAACGCCGACGATGGACGCGTGTTTGCGGTGGCAGGTGTCGAACGAATCCTCGACGAACGCGTCCGCGAGCGCCGCGAGCTCTTTCGCGAATGCCGGATCGTTCCCCTTTTCGCCCGCGTTGCGCCGCAGGTTCTCGAGCACGAGGATGCGGCCCGGAGCGAGTTCCCGCACCGCCGCTCGCGCCCGCTCCCCGACTGTTTCGGGGAAGAAAGACACGTTCGGGACGAGCGCGCCGAGGGCCTCGGCGACGGGCGCGAGGGTTTCCGTTCCCGCGTCGCCGATGTGGCTGATGAGCGCGACCCGCGCGCCGCGCTCGGCGAGGAATCGCACCGTCGGGAGCGCGCGGCGCAGGCGATAGTCGTTCGCCACCGTGCCGCCTTCGAGCGGCACGTTGAGAGCCGCGCGCACGAGTATCGGAATATTTTCGAACACCGCGATGTCGCGAACGGACGGCATGCGCGCTAGGCGAGCGCCGCGACGAGCGCCGCGAACGTCGCCGGTTCCACGGACGCGTGCCCGACGAGGAATCCGTCGATGCCCGAACCCGCCGCGAGGGCGCGGATGTTCGCGGGCTCGACCGATCCGCCGTAGAGAATCACGGAGCGTTCTGCGCGCTTCCCCGGCAGAAGTTCCGCAAGCACTTTGCGGATGTAGGCGGCCATTTCGGCGAGGTCCTCCGCGTCGGCGGCGGCGGCCGCGGTCTTGCCGATGGCCCACAGGGGCTCGTAGGCGACGATGACGCTTCCGCGCTCTTTCGGCGAGAGCGGTTCCACGGCCGCCGCCACCTCTTCCCGCACGAACGCGAGGTAGCGGCCCTCGCTGTCGCGCTCCGGTTCGCCGACGCAGAGGATGGGCGCAAGCCCGTGCGCGAGCGCGTGCGCCATTTTCGTCGCGACGACGGCGTTCGTGTCGCCCGCGGCGCGCCGCTCGGAATGCCCGATGATGGCGTAGGAAGCGCCCGCCGCCGCGTACGCCTGCGCGGTCGCTTCGCCGGTCCGCGCGCCGCCGGCCGTCGCCGAGACGTCCTGCGCGGAAAAGCGCACCGCCGAAGCGTTTTTGCCGGCGAGGGCGCCGAGGAAGGGCGCCGGCGGCGCGAGGACGAGCGCGTGCTTCGTGCCGCGCGAAAGGCGCTTCGCGAGCGCGGCGAGCTTCTTCGCCTTGCCGAGATCCTCGACGTACGCCTTCCAGTTCGCAATAACGAGCATGCTCCTATGATACCAGGCCGCGCTAGCGGGAAATGGAGTAGGTATACGGCAGGACTGCCCACGAACCGCCCGGGCCGCTGGAGAAGCTTTGATTTTGCAGCCCGCTTTGGTATGTCACGGTCGAGTTCGGGCTCAATGTAAGCGCGTATGCGGTGATTTGGTTTGCCCCCGCGTTGTTCTTTATCAAGATGGTGCCTCTCGACGCATAGAGGATGACGCTGCTGGCGTTGTTGGCCACCGTAATGGCTGATGACCCGGAATTGGTGCTGAGCACCATCGGGTAACTGCCGGCGTTGCCATTGCCGGAGACGGTCATATTTTGAGAGAGATTGACGGTGCCCTCGGTTGTTTCGCTCCCCGGAACGTCGGCAATGAGTATCGCACCCTCGTTCCCCGTAGTCGGGGAAACCGTGAGGGCGGAATTGTTCTCAAAAGTGATATTTCCTTTCACCCACACCACGCCGCCGAGCGTGAGCGTGCCTTTCACGTCGAGGTCGCCGTTTATTTCTTGCGGGCCGAGCGTCTGCGAATCGCTTATCTTGTACGGCCCGGCGGTAACTCCTCCGGCCGCGGCGGTCGTCTCCCACGAACTTATCTGCGCGTCCGAGATCGGCATGTCCGCCGGCGCCGCGTCGGCGCTCCCCGGGTATTGCGTACCGCCCACGGTGCAGCCGGAAATGCTTTGGTAATACGCATTCTTGCCGATCGTGCAATTGGACAGCGAGTGCGCCCATGCCGTGCCGTCTACGATGACGCCATTGATCGACGTCGCCGGCGTCCCGCTCGCGACCGTCGCGTCTCCGGTGATCGTGCCGCTGCTATTGGTGCCGCCGGCGGAAATACTGCCGTTGGAGAAGAAACTGCCCTGTATCTCCGAACCGTTGCCCATGCTTACGCCGCCGGCGCCGACCTGCACGCCGTAATGGAAGGACACTACGGAGGTGTTCAGCCCGACGAGCGTCGTGACCGCCTTGATAGCGGTGGGGCTCGCCGCATTTGGAACGGAGCCGGTCACCGTCACGCGCTTGACATTGGTGCTCACGTCCGAAACGACGGCGGTGTAGACGCCGGCACCAAGCGCCGTCGTTTCGCCCGCGTATTCTCCGTTCTGATTCAGCTGGTAGACCGCTTCGTCCACGCCGGCTTCGGCGAGCTCAAACGCCTGCGCGCTCGCGACAGCGTACCGGGAACCGCGCGCGGAGGTTACGATTGAACCGAGATAGGCCGTCGCGACCGTGAAGAAAATGCCGAGAAAGACAATGGCGAGAAGGAGAACGTATCCTCGGGAGAACGTGACAGAACGTCGGGAGCGCATACGAAGACGGTTAATGGTTACGCAGGCTCATTGTCTCACGCTCGTGGTCGGTGAGTAGGTTCTGCCTCTCCTGCGCCCGCGTTTGCACGTCGACGGTGGTGGTGCTCACGCTGGCGAAATCGGCGCTGTTATAGGAAAAAGTCAGCGCGCTCACGGTGGAGCTGAGAAGTTTCGTGCCGGAGACGCGGCTGCTCAGGGCGTTCGATTGAAGAAGGCGGTATGCATTCGTCCCGACGGAGTAGACTGCCGCGTAGTCGTAGGTATTCGGAATGACGTTTCCGGAGCTGTCGATTGAGGGTATTTCGAGAACGAGCACTGTTGAAGATGAAGTGTACGTCGCGTTTGAGAACGCGTATGTCTGGAGGACGGCGTCGGCGGGAAGCGTGAGCGACTCCACGTCGCGCA